>JAIRXA010000039.1 GCA_031268525.1 Coriobacteriales bacterium
GGGTTATAGGACAAAACGTGTGCCCTAAATCAGTGTGTTTCCCCTGCTAAGACCATATAAAAATGCCTTTTAAATATCTCTGCGGTTTTTAACGGCCGGTATCTGTGGTTTTGATGGCTGTTTTTTAAGGTTTTGCAAAGCCTTAAAAGATGGTCAAAGGATCACGCTTGCCCCATTGTGACAGGCATGAAAACTCCAAAGTACCCTGTGTGCGGGGGCAAGATGAAGCGTCATGGTAAGACCGCGGCAGGTACGCAAAGGTGGCAGTGTATGTCTTGCAAGGCGTCTACTACGCACAGATATGAGAACACGGCCAAGTTCCTGCAGATGTTTTTGACCTGGCTTTTGTCCAGACGACGACAAAGCGATATGCCCGGTGGCGGCAGGAGGTTCCGCAGGCTGACAGCACGGTTTTGGACGCTATGGCCGATGCCTCAGCCCACAGGAGAAATACATCGGGTGGTGTATGTCGACGGCATCTATCTTGCGCGCAATATCGTCATCCTCATCGCCAGAAGCGATACCTATGTGCTCAACTGGTATCTGGCCAGAAGCGAGAACTCTGCTGCATGGGCGGCTTTGATGGCACGTATCGCGCCGCCTTTGGTAGTAGTGACGGATGGCGGTGCGGGCTTTGCCAAGGCCAGGCGCAAGATATGGCCAAAGACCAAGGTGCAGCGCTGCACCTTCCATGCGTTTTGCCAGGTCAAAAGATATACGACCTCACGCCCGAAGCTGCCTGCCGGTAGCGAGCTTTACGCGATTGCCAAAGAGCTGTTGTGCATAAAGACGCTTCATCAGGCATCGGTTTGGCTTGAGGGCTATACCTTATGGTGTAGCAGGTGGGCGGAGTTTTTAGCCGAGGAGACCGTCACGGACAGCGGACGGGTGTTAACCCATGAAAGGCTGGTCAAGGCACGAAGCAGCCTCACTGCCCTCGTCAATCAAAAGACACTGTTTACCTTCCTTGACCTTGAACTGACCAAAGACGGCCCTTTGCCGTCAACCAACAACAAGATTGAAGGCGGCGTCATGGCGCAGCTGCGCCAGTTGCTTCGAGATCACCGCGGCATGAGCATTACACGTCGTATCAAAGCGGTGTTTTGGTGGTGCTATATGCACACCGAGTCTCCGATGCCACCAACCAGGATGCTCAAGGAGATGCCCACCGATGACACCATCAAGAGCTATTATCGAAGCCTTACCTCACGACAACACGACGACGGCTCAAACCCCCGATGGGGGGATGCTGTCGTGTGGCATGAGTTACATAAGGCAGATGATTACAGGATGGATTGGGACTGATTTAGGGCACACGTTTTGTCCTATAACCCACGTTTTGTCCTATAACCCGAGTTTTCTGTGTCAGGCTTAAAGAATACACCCTCTAACGCAGGAAAGCCCTCACCTGCGTTATCCAACGCCGCTGGGCTTTCCGATGAGTACAGGGTAGCAGGTTCAGCGGGAGAATTCAACCACGGTTTTGTCCTTGCGGATGAGCAGTAACCGTTGCATTGAGGCAGTCATCCGAAACTGTCTTTGCAGTTCATTTGTTATCTTTACCATGTGCAGCTTCGAGCGCTTCGCATCAAACACGATGCATTTTGACTGCTTTAAGGCATCGGTCAGTGTGTGCTGGATGTTTCTCTTGCCCTTACCAAGCGGACTCTTGATTTCCCAAACGGTTCCCAATATCAGGACATCGGCTGATTTGGCGTTAACGACGCGCCGGATGAGCTGAACATCTGTCTGGAAATGCCCGGCCAGAATAATTGTGGTGCTCATCTCATGAGCCTCTGGCTGAGGCTTCATATCTGTCGGGACGATTATGTTGTGCTTCACAGCATTCCCCCCAATTGTCTCCGCAGTGTGGAGACAATTCTGGTATATCAAGACGCAACTTTCTTATTATAGCGGCTTTCGCAAGCGGCACAGATGAGCCTGAGTGAGAACCCCCGTCTGAACGCCAGGCTCTGACGGGGTTTTGTTATGCGACAGTACTATTCTTTAATATCATTCCCCAATTTTTTTTAGCTGATCAAGTTTGCCCTTTGCCTCGGTTGGGTTCGATAAAATATCTTGCATAAATGTTGCAAGTATATTACCCATAGCATTGTTCGTTAGGTTTTGTCCCTGCTCTTTAACTCTTAACTCTGATTCCTTTTCCATTTCAAGAATTCTATGTCTGTGCTCATTTTCTTTTGCCTGCATTTCGAGGGAGTGGTTTTCTCTCAGATTCGCAATATCAATCTCGTGTTGTTTTATCAATTTTTCGATCTCGGCTTTATTAGATTGAATATTGCGCCCGCTGAGAGCCAGCGTTCCACTCTGACGGAGCCATTGTTCCGCAGTCAGAGAGCCACCCCGTAAAATCAAGTGTGAACCACTCCTAGAATTGTGTGCCGCCTGCATCATGAGGATGTAGCACGATGAAAGGAGTTTTACTTATGCCTGATTACAGAAGAATCCTCCAACTCTACGAGGAGGACGTGAGTCAGCGCGGGATTGCCGACGCGCTGAGATGCTCACGCAACACAGTGGCAGCGGTGGTGGCGACCGCAAAAGACAAGGCGGTAACCTATGCGGAGATGGCGTCCCTCGATGATGGCGAGATCCGCCACCTCCTGTTCCCAGAACTTGATGACAAGGAGAAAGACTCGCCTTACGTAAAGCCTGACTTCAAAAAGACCCATACAGAGCTTTCCCGGACAGGAGTTACCTTGCTCATGCTCTGGAATGAATATGCTAACAGGTGCAGAGAGCTTGGCAAGATACCGTATCAGTATTCATTTTACTGCGAACAGTATAGGCGTTGGGCCTCTGCCACGAAAGCGACCATGCACATCCCACGCACTTCGGCAGAGATCATGGAGGTCGATTGGGCAGGCGATGTCATGGAATATGCAGATCCCTTAACGGGCGAGCTGTACCCTGCCTATCTGTTTGTGACAGCCATGACCTATAGTGCCTATGCCTATGTAGAGGCTTTTGCCAAGATGGACCTGCCCTCCTGGGTCGGTGCGCATATCCATGCGTTTGCACACTTCAGCGGGGTTGCCCGGCTGCTTGTCCCCGATAACTTAAGGACCGGAGTTAAAAAACCTGATCGCTACGAACCGGCGCTGAACGCAGCGTATGCTGCAATGGCGGAGCACTACGGCTGTGCGGTTATACCGGCTCGGGTGAAATACCCCAGAGATAAGCCTGTGGCCGAAGGCAGTGTTCGCCATATCGCAAACACTATCGCAGGCACACTGAGAGATAGATCGTTCATCGGTATCTATGAGCTTAACGGTGCCATCGGCGAAGAACTTAAGCGCCTGAATGCCAAACCCTTCCAGAAGCGCGACGACAACCGAAGGCTCGTCTTTGTGCGTGACGAGCAGCCGAAGTTACTGCCGCTTCCCAAGATGCCCTTTGAGCTGAGTGAGCCTCGTAAAGCCAAGGTGGGCCCGAACTACCATGTCCAGGTGGATGGCTGTTTTTATTCTGTGCCGCACCGCTACATCGGGCAGAGTCTCGATATCCGGCTCGGTGTTCGCACCGTCGAGGTCTTTGACGGCGCAGGGCGTATCACCACCCATCCTCGCATGTACGGCAAGAAGAACCAGTACTCAACGATTGAGGAACATATGCCGCGGGAGCACCGTGACTACCTCCGCGACTGGACGCCTGAGCGTTTCAAGCGTTGGGCGCAATCGATCGGGCCTGAGACGACAAAGGCCGTATCCGCGATACTGGCATCGAGGAAAGTCGTCGAACAGTCCTTCCGCAGCTGCATGGGATTATTGTCGCTCGCTAAGAAAACGGGCGGCAAGGCCCGCCTGGAGTGGGCCTGTGCCCACGCGCTGGAGCTTTCTGCGGTTCCCTCGTACACGATGGTGAAGCGTATCTGGGCCGATTGGGCGGATGAGCAAGAGCCGGTCAGTACGCCTTCGCTCGGTGACAGGGGCTATGTCCGCGGTGCCGATTACTTCGCTTCGGCCAAGGAGGGAGCAGATGATAGATAACGAGACGATGATGAAGATGAGGGCCATGCGTATCTCGGGAATGGCAGAGTGCTTAGAAAACCTCTCAGGGCTGCCCGATGGATCGACATACACGACATCTGATGTCATCAAGATGATGGTCGACTATGAATGGGATAGGCGCCAGAACTCCAAGCTCAAGAAGCTGCAGGCAGGCGCGCATCTGGCACAGCCCTACGCCAGCGTCTCCGATATACGTATCGTCGCCGACCGCAAACTGGACACCGAACTCATCTCAAGGCTTTCCATCGGCAAATACCTCGTGAATTACCAAGATGTCGTCTTGCAATGCCCAATCGGTTCCGGCAAGACCTTCGTCGCTTGTGCTTTAGCCAACAGAGCCTGTCAGCAATTCAAGCGGGTCTTGTACATCACCACCGCAGACCTCTTCGACAGATTATCCCTCGCCGAAAGACAAGGCGAGCGCAAACGTGCGCTGGAGTCTTTGGTGAAGATAGAGCTGTTGGTGATAGATGACTGGTTTTTGAAGGCACCGACGATGGAACAGGTGCAAAACCTGCACACATTGATCGATCGCAGGCATCGCAAAACCTCCACCAGCTTTTGCACCCAGCTCTCACAGGAGCTTTGGCATGAGCGAATGGAGGAAAAGGTACTGGCCGACGCCATCGTGGACAGGATAGTCACGAACTTGCACAAGACCGAACTGGGGACTGCGGACATTTTTCTGGACTCCGCCTAGGCCGCAAAGCCAAGGCTTTTCCTGTATTCTACCGGGCTCATCCAGCCCAGTGACTTCTTGATTCGCGTTTCATTATACCAGT
>JAIRXA010000055.1 GCA_031268525.1 Coriobacteriales bacterium
CAGTTGGTCGTACAGGAGGCATTGGAGACGATGTTGTGCCGCTCGGGGTCGTAGAGCTGATCGTTGACCCCCATGACTATGGTGATGTCCTCATTTTTGGCGGGCGCCGTGATCAGTACCTTCTGCGCGCCACCATCGATATGCGCCCGTGCCTTGAGGGCGTCGTTGTACTTGCCGGAGGACTCGATGACGATATCGGCGCCGACCGCCCGCCAATCCAGATTGGCGATGTCGCGCTCATACAGTCCGGCGATAAACTGGCCGTTGACGAGCAGACCGCCCTCGGTTTTCTCCACACTCTCAAACAGACGTCCATGCACGGAATCGTACTTGAGCAGATGCGCGATCGTGTCGACCTTTGACAGATCGTTCAGACCGACGACCTCGATTTTGGGATCTCCCATCATCGAGGCCAATACCAGACGTCCGATCCGCCCCATTCCACTGATGCCAACTCTGATAGTCATGATGCTCCTTTCTCATTGGTCTTCGGTATCGGCCAGATACGTACGGGCAATGGCCTCAATGCGCCGAACCCGGTGATACACCGCAGACTTTGACAGGGGAGGACAGGCGATCTCGCCCAACTCCCGAAGCGACACATCGGGATGCGACAGACGGAGCAGGGCCAGTTCCTGCAGCGCCGGTGGGAGCGATTCGATGCCACGCCCTTCCACGAGCAGGCGAATAGCGCGTACCTGCTCCAACGCCGCGTCGATGGACTTCGCCTGGTTGGCCATCTCGGCGTTCAGGCGCCTGTTCACGTCGTTACGCACACTCTTGGTGACCCTCACCGACTCCATTTTGAGCATGCTATTATGCGCACCGACCAGCGCCAGAAAGTCAAGTATCGGCTCAGCACCCTTGCTGTAGACGATCCAATTCGAACGCCGCCGTATCGAGCGCGCGGGGATGGATGCCTTGGACAAAAGCGCGACCAGACCGTTGGCCAGCGCCTCATGACCGCAGGTCAGTTCGAAGTGAAAGTCACCGGTCGGGTTAGAAATGAATCCGCCGCCGAGAAAGGCGCCGCGCAGATAGGAAGCCGCACAGCAGGACTTGCGAACGAGGCGCGGGTCGATGCCGAGCTCCAGCCCGGTTTGGGAGAGAATGCCGAGGTCTCGAATCGCCTCTTCCGCACCTGTTTGGGCCGGTACGGTAATTTGATAGTTATAAGTTCGATGCAGCACGCTGCGACGTGTGGTGATCTCGGTCTTGAGCTGATAGATATCGTGGAGCAGGCGTACGATCACGCGGGCAACCGGAGCTGTCTCCGTAATGATCTCAAGGCGATAGCTGCCCGAAAGCCGACCCTGGATACGGATCAGTGCGGAGAGTTCAGCCTTCCTGCACGAAACGTGCTCGGGCATCACCCGCGAGAGTTCGTCTTTGACTTCCGCAGTGAAGGACACGCGTCCATGATCCCTTCGAGCACCTCGGATAGGATACCCACATCATGCCATGTGGGCCTGAGAGGGTCAACCAGATTCCGGCGGATAAGTGCCGGACCGTGAGCCTCGATTCGGCGAGCGAGCACCTCATTGAAGACGACCTGGCGAATCGGGCTGGTACGCGTTGCGCGCGCGGCAACAGATCCGATCGTCTCACCCGTGATAGCCTCAAAACTCGCGGTCGCGTTGCCCGTATGGTGATGGGTGGGCGGCTCGTGAACGACGACGACGTCGAGCAGGTCGGCCATGCCATGATCGATGAGCGCCTCGACGAGCTCGGCCGCGGAAAGACCCCAGGTCTCACCCTGCATGTCGGCCAATGAACAGAGGAAAACCCGCGTCCCACTGTTTTCGCGAATGGCGTCGAGCACTCCTGGAACAAGCAGGTTGGGAATGATCGAGGTGAACAGGGAGCCGGGACCAAGCACGATGAGGTCGGCGACGCGCAGGGCATCGAGCGCAGGACGATAGGCCTCGGGGCGTTCGGGGACAAGCGAGACGCGCGCCAGGGCGGTATCCGAAGCGCAGATCGTCGCCTGTCCACAGAGGTGCTGTCCATCGCGCGTCACGCCGATGAGCTGGACGTTTTCCAGGGTTGAGGGATACACCCGCCCCCGTGCGCCGAGCAGCTCGCCACAGAGTTTGACTGCCTCGGGGAAGGAGCCGGTCGCGTCGGTGAGAGCGGTCAGCATCAGATTGCCAAGTGTGTGGTCATTGACGTAAGAGAAGCGTTGCCTGAAGGCCCGGGCCCAGGCACCATCGGGTTTTGCCGCCATTGCCGCAAGACACTTGCGGATATCCCCGGGTGCTGCGACGCCAGCGTGTTCGCGCAAAAGTCCCGTGGAACCGCCGTCGTCGGCCATGGCCACCACCGCCGAAGTGTGCACGCCCAGCGCAAGCAGCGCACGGATGCTGACGGGGGCGCCGGTGCCGCCACCGATGACCACGGCTTGAAGTGTGTCGGAAAGCGCAGAGGCGTGCGCAGCTCCCGTAGGCGGCAGTGATTGATCGCCCGGCATCACAGCACCTCTGCCAGCGCAAGGTCGCGATGGGCGATCGTCGTCCGATAGCCGCGTTGACGTAAGACACGCTCGGTTTCATCCGCCAGCACAACGCTGCGATGCTGACCGCCCGTGCAGCCAATGCCGATGGACAGGGCCTGCTTGCCTTCGGTTACGTAGCCAGGCATGATCACGTCGAGCAGACTCTGCCAGCTCACAAGGAAACGCTGAGTCTCAGACTTCTCCAACACGAAGGCGCGAACCTCATCGCTCTGGCCGGTGAGATGGCGCAGATCCGGCTCATAGAAGGGATTGGGCAAAAAACGCACATCGATGACTATATCGGCATCGATAGGCATACCGTGCTTGAAGCCAAAGGAGAAGACGGCAACCTGCATACTCTCCTGATCGGTCTGGTATGCAAAGAGACTACGAATGCGTTTACGCAGGTCGCGGGGATCGACCTCAGAGGTGTCGATCACCGAATCGGCCATTTCGCGTACGGTCTGGAGCAGCTCGCGTTCCCTGCGAATGCCTGCGACGATGGTCATGCCGCCGTCTCCAAGTGGATGGCGGCGCCTTGTTTCCTTGAAGCGCGCCAATAAGATATCATCACGCGAATCTAAAAAGAGCACCTTGTAGCCGACGCCTGCCTCGGCGATATGGCGCAACTCGGTGGAGAGCTCGGAGAAGAACTCCTTGGCGCGCAGATCGCAGACCACGGCCAGCTTGCGTTTGGTTCCTTTGGGCAGGCCAGCGAGTGTGACGAGGTTGAGCAGCAGCGAGGGCGGCAGATTGTCGATACAGAAATAGCCGAGATCCTCAAAGGTATGCATGGCCTCGGTACGACCAGCGCCCGCCATACCGGTGATGATCACCAGATCGGGGCCTGTGATCGCCTCCTCGGGAACGCTCACATCGAGCTGTGACTGGGTTTCCATAGGCTGCCTCCCCTTTCGCACAACATCTGTCGGTTTCGCAACGCTTGTTCGGGACTGCTCTGAGTGTAGCAGATATCTGCTAGCATGGACTCCCCTGAACCTGCGGTATGAGAATCTCTCTGGACTCTCCTGGACTCGCTCTGGACTCTGGACGCCCATGAATCTACGCTATGAAAACCTCTGTTATCGCGAGCGTACACAGGATACGCATCGGATCGTGCTGAAATTGGGCCACGGCCAGATAGAACACGCCCGAATAACCGCCCTCAACAGTTCTGCTACACACACAGCCTGCGCTTTATTTGACATTATCGCAGGCACCGCCAAACCCACTGAAGGCCGCCTGACCTATGGCCTGCTCGGGAGCGATGGACGGTGGCGCTACCACCCCGAAGTGCCCGCCGGGCGAATGAAGATCGTTCGACAAAAGAAGGGCCTGCACCTTTTCCGGTCGAAGAAAGACGGACAGCAGGGTGCAGAACAGCTGGACTTGCTGCGCACGGCACTACTCCATCCTCCCGAACTCTTACTTGTGGATGCGCTCTCCCCCATGACCGACGACTTGCTTGTTCTGAGGATAGATGAGCTGTTGATGGCGGCGCGCGACGACTACGGCCTGACCGTTATCCTCATCTGTAATGATCCCGCCCGCATCGCGCGTCTGGGCGCTGATAGTCTGACCCTTGCAGACGGTGACAAGTGACCCTTGCAGACAGTGGCCAGTGGCTCTTGCAGACGGTCGGATCGTCAAGGAATCCTCCCGATGAATCGTCCAGACCTCTGGCTCAACACATGACACGGCAGCAGAGTACCGC
>JAIRXA010000184.1 GCA_031268525.1 Coriobacteriales bacterium
CCGTCTCTGGTTTCCCCGAAAATCCCACACCTCTCCATCATCGGCTGTGGTATCATGCATGAGTTGTCTTTCGGGCAACAGAAGCGGGTGCCACATCACGGCCCCCACCTTGCGGCGCCACCACAGGCGGCTGTCTGGTCCTGAAGCGAATACCCTTGAGGGAGAGCGGATGTAGTTACTCGCTTTCAATCCATCGAGAATCGTCAGGACCCGCAGCGCGTTCATTGCTCGCGGGTCGTTTCATGTCAGCACGGAGTACGGAGGTGACATCATAGCCACTAATGAGCCCAGGCTCAACGAGGAGATTACAGCTACGGAGGTCCGCCTGATCGGCGTGGACGGTTCCCAGCTTGGCATCTTCAGCATCGACGGTGCTCAACGCGTTGCCGATGATCAGGGGCTTGATCTCGTGGAGATCGCACCTGACGCCCAGCCACCGGTTGCCCGCGTCATGGACTACGGCAAGTTCAAGTATGAACAGGCAATGAAGGCCAAGCAGGCGCGCAAGAATCAGACGCGCGTTGAGATCAAGGAGATGAAGTTCCGTCCCAAGATCGACACGGGCGACTATGAGACAAAAAAGAAGCACATCCTGCGCTTTTTGGCTGGAGGTGCGAAAGTCAAGGTAACCATCATGTTCCGTGGCCGCGAGATGGCACATCCGGAGCTGGGCTTGAACATTCTGGAGAAGCTGGCGGGGGATCTGACCGATGAGGCCACGATCGAAAACCAGCCCAAGTTGGAGGGGCGTAACATGTTCATGTTGATCGCTCCACTCAAGAAGAAGGAGACAAAACATGCCAAAGATGAAGACGCATAGAGGATCAGCCAAGCGCTTCCGCGTTACGGGCACTGGCAAAATCATGCGGTCCAAGGCCTACAAGAGCCACATTCTGGAAAAGAAGTCGCAGAAGCGCAAGCGTAACTTCCGCCACGAGACCGAAGTTGCCACTGCCGACTATAAGGTTATCGCCCGTAACCTCGGCCTTCGCTGAGCTTACGTCGCTTATCTGTTGTTGATAAAGGAGTTGATTGATTATGGCACGCGTCAAGCGTTCAGTTTCTGCCAAGAAGAAGCGTCGGGTGGTTCTCGCACGGGCCAAGGGATATTACGGCGCAAAATCCCGTTCCTATCGTGCGGCCAAGGAACAGGTGCAGCATTCCCTGCAGTATGCCTATCGTGACCGTCGTAACAAGAAGCGCGTCATTCGCCGTCTGTGGATCACACGTATCAATGCTGCGGCGCGTCTGTCGGGCCTGAGTTATTCGGTATTCATGAATGGTTTGAAGAAGGCTGGCGTTCAGCTTGACCGCAAGGTGCTCGCCGACCTCGCCGTCAACGATGCCCCGAGCTTCGCCGCTCTGGCGGACATCGCAAAGAAAGCACACGCCGCGTAGGCGCGGTGTCATACATCATGCCCCTGCATGAGAGCAGTCCCCTGATGTCCCCCGATCTGCCCTCGGCATCTGGTCGGCCCCTGGTATCTGGCCAGCCCTCGGCCCTCGGCGCGTCGTACTATCTGACAACGCCCATCTACTACGTCAATGGCGTTCCGCATCTCGGTACGGCCTATACAACGGTAGCGGCGGATGCTCTGGCACGCTTTGAGCGGCTCGACGGTCGCGACACCTGGTTTCTGACGGGTCTCGATGAACATGGACAGAAAGTTGCCCAGACGGCTGCTGCCGAAGGTATCACCCCCCAGGAATGGGTCGATGCCGTGGCTCCTCAGTTCCTCGATGTGTGGCGCATGCTCGACATCACCAATGACGATTTCATCCGCACCACTCAGGCGCGCCACATACAGGGTGTCCAGCGTTTCTTTGAGGCCTTGCGCGATAACGGGTATATCTATGAGGGCAATTACGCGGGCTATTACTGTGTGCCGGACGAAACCTTCTTTACCGATGAGCAACTGATCGAGTTCGCTGAGCAGCGGGCGCTTCAGAATCTTCCGGCGACCGTGGCGACCGAGTCCGGAGAGCTGCCGCTGTGCCCCGACTGTGCCCGACCTCTTACCTTTGTGGAAGAGGAGAATCTTTACTTCCGGCTTTCAGCATTTCAAGATCACTTACTCGCATACTATGAAGCTCATCCTGATTTCATTCAACCGGAATTTCGCCGTAACGAGGTGATCTCCTTTGTAAAGAGCGGCCTGAAGGATCTCTCGGTCTCGCGGACGACCTTCGATTGGGGCGTGCCGATCCCCTTTGCGCCCGGTCATGTGAGCTATGTCTGGGTGGATGCGCTGATCAACTACATCACGGCGGTCGGTTACGGCTCGGACGATCCCCGTGATCAGGCGCTCTTTGAGCGCTATTGGCCCGCGCAGGTGCACTTTGTGGGCAAGGACATCATCCGCTTTCACTGCGTAATCTGGCCCGCGATGCTCATGGCTGCGGGTATCGACCTGCCTCAAAAGGTCTTTGCGCACGGCTTTCTGTTGACCAAGGGCGAGAAGATGAGCAAGTCGCGCGGTAATGCGATGTCGCCGACGGAACTCGCGCGTATCTTCACCGTCGATGGATACCGCTACTACTTTTTGTCCGATGTACAGTTCGGCGCTGACGGCTCGATTTCACTGGAGCGTATGGTTCAGGTCTACAATACCGACCTCGCCAACACCTGGGGCAACCTCTGCTCGCGGGTCTTTAATATGACCAACAGGTACCTGGATGGTGTGGTGCCCGATCTGTGGGAGAAGACCACGGCGGCGCTTACGCGTGAGATGGGCAATCCGCTTGCCGAGTTGGCCCAAGGCGACCTGTACGAACGCTACGCTGCCTGCATGAACGCCATCGACTACTCCGGCGCTCTGGCTGTCGCCCTGCAGCTGGCACAACGTGCAAACCTCTTTATAGAGGAATGCGCACCCTGGACGCTTGCGAAAGCCGTCGCTGCCGAGGCTGCCGCCGCTGCTCAGAGCGGCGAGCGGCTTGAGGACGCAACTGCTCCCACTGCCGCTGATCGTCTGGCCTTCGTGCTCTACAATCTGCTGGAGGCGATCCGTATCCTCGCACTGTATCTCGCCCCGGTCATGCCCGAATCTTCCGTAGAAGTCTATCGGCGTCTGGGATTGGGCGAGCTGTTCGCAACCCACGATCTTTTTACCGCGACTCGTTGGGGCGGTTTGTCGGCAGGCAATCAGGTGACGGTCGGTGAGCCGCTGTTCCCGCGCCTCGACGCCGAGGAGTTGTAGCGGGCTGCGTAGAGTAGGTGCTTCGTGTGGGCTGTACAATCGTGTGGATCGCGTACAGGGATCATCCGCGAGACGAGAGGGCCGTCCGCGAGACGAGAAGGTGGATACGCCCATCGCTCATCTCCCTTCGACTGTTGGGGTCCATCAGGAGCAGGGGCACACTGGGTGTGCCTGTATGAGTAGGAAAGAACCATGCGAAAGATGAACACCGCCACATCTGCTGTCGCGAATCGGGAAGACAAGGCTGAAGTCTTCTTCGATGCGCTGTTTCGCGACAGCAAGGGACGCGTGGTCGATCCGCCGGCGTCTCTGCACGACATGCCTGTCGCCGACACGCACGCCCATCTCGATATGCTTCCCCATCCTCATCTGGCGCTCGCGCGCAGTAAGGCGAACAATGTCGAGTTTATCGTAACCGTTGTCGATCCAAGCGAGGATCCTGCCTACACCTATGACCAGCTCGCCATCTGGCAGCACCAGGCGCGTGAGTTGCTGGAGAGCTGGCAGCTATCCAACGTGCCTCACCGTTTTGTTGCCGCCGCTGAAGCACCGCGTGTGCGGGCTATCGTTGGTTGTCATCCGCATAATGCGGCGAAGTTCACGTGTGAGGTCGAGCGCGCTCTCATTCAGGCCGCTGCCCGACCCCTCACGGCGGGCATCGGCGAGATCGGCCTCGATTATCACTACGACCTCTCGCCACGCCCCGTACAGCAGGAGGCATTCCGGAGACAGCTGGCTCTGGCAAATGAGATGCTGCTGCCGGTTGCCCTGCATCTGCGCGAGGCGCACGAGGACGGGCTTGCCATCCTGCGCAAGGAGGGCGTGCCTGAGGCGGGGCTTCTGCTCCACTGTTTCAACCTCGATTTCGCGACGCTCGAGCCATTCCTCGCGCTGGGCTGTATGGTGGCCTATGGTGGCCCTCTGACTTTCAAGAAGTCCGACGAGTTGCGCGTTGCGGCTGCTCGTACGCCCCGAGAGCGTATTGTCACGGAGACCGATGCGCCCTTCATGGCGCCCCACCCGCTGCGCGGTACGCGCTGTGGCCCTGAAGACGTCGTCTTCACGGCGGCTTGTCTCGTCGAGGCCTTTGGCTTTGAGGGAATTGAGGCACGGCAGCTGCTGAATGACTGCTATGAGAATGCACGGCGTCTCTTTGATCGTGACACCACCGCTTGGCAGGACAGCCCGGCGGCCTTACAGACCTTGCTCGACCACGCGAAAGGGGTGGTGTGACATGGCAGCGCACAAACAATCCGATAAACCCGACATCCTCTTTATCTCCGGCTCGCCGCGCGCGCGTACCTGTGAAGCGCTCGTTGGTCTGCTGGAGCAGGGTGCGAAGAAGGCGGGTGCGAAGACCCAGCGTTTCTGCCTGTCGAAGAAGCGTATCCACCCCTGCATCGGCTGCGGTGCCTGCGAGAAAACCGGCATCTGTAGCCTCGCGAGCCGCACGCACGATAAGCAGTTCCTCGACGATTACCTGGAGCTCAAGGCGGTGCTCGAACGCGTCGACGCTGTCGCTCTCGTTGCGCCCCTGTATTTCGCTGGCCCGCCCGCTCAGCTCAAGGCTCTGCTTGATCGTATGCAGCCCTACTGGGCACAGCGCTATCGGTTGGGCATCAAGCCGCCTGCCAAGCGTCCGGCGCAACTCTTCGTCGTCGGCGGAGGTGGTGATGAGCATGGCTACACGCCGCTTTCCATCACGACCAAATCGGCGATTGCGGTCGCCGGATTCACTCTGGAGAAAGTCAACAATTTCATCGGTTTCGCCGCGCCACGGGACGCGCCCATCTATCCGCCTGACTCCGAGGCTCAGAGCCTCAGTCATGCTCAGCTCGCCAAGCTCAAGCGAGCGGTGAGCGAACAGGCCGCCTTCACGCAGCGCGCGCTCGACGCGGGGAGCGCCTTTGCTCGCTACGTGGTCAAGAAGAAAGAGGCTGCCATCCTGACGGCTCAGTTGGCACAGGTCGAGGCGGAACTCGCGGTGCTCAATGAGGTGGGCGACGCCCGTCATGGTGATGCCCGGCAGGGCGACGTCCGTCATGGCGATGCAGAGGGCAGAAGCGCTTTGTCTACCGAGGGGCGAAGCGCCGAGGGGCGAAGCGGCGAGGGAAGAGGCGCTGAGGGGCGAAGCAGTGCCGAGGGGCGAGGGGGCACCGAGAACCGAGGCGCCAACCGTACCGAGAGCCGAAGCGCTGTGCGCACCGAACATCAGGCCGAGATCGATCTGGACTACAGCAAACTCATCATCTCGGTGGACAAGGGAGACGAGTGACCATCCACTCGCCCTTGGCCTCGCCTGCCGCAACGATCGCGACACTCAAGCGTTGGGGCTTGTATACCAATAAGGCGCTTGGTCAGCACCTTCTCATCGACGATGGGGTCGTCGGCCGTATTCTGCGGCTCGCAGCCCCTCTTTCCAGCTCTCCAGATGAGGGCGTTTTGGAGATCGGCCCGGGTGTCGGTACGCTCACCGAGGCGCTCCTTGCGCAGGGAGTCTTCCTTCTGGCGATCGAAAAAGACGCTCGATTTGCTCCCCTTCTTGAGGATCTGCGCGAACGCCATCCCGAGCACTTTGACTTTCTGGTCGGGGATGCCGTTGCACTCATTTCGCAGCTTAAACCTACGATTTCGGCAGTGGTTGCCAATCTTCCCTATGCGGTGGCCGCGACGCTTGTTCTGGAGTGCTTTGAGCAGCTTGTTCAGGTAAGCAGCGTGACGGTCATGGTACAGCGTGAGGTTGCTGCGCGCATGGCGGCCCATCCGGGGAGCAGGGACTACGGTGCTTACACGGTCAAGCTGCAGCTGCTCGCACAGGTAAGGGCGAGTTTTTCGGTTGCGCGGGAAAACTTCCTGCCGCCACCTCGCGTTGACTCGACGGTGATTCGCCTCGATCGCTCTTCGACCGTGCTCGATAAAGACCTCTATGCCGCTGCCGTCTTTGTCGCCGACGCCGCCTTTGCCGAACGCCGCAAGACGATCCGCAACTCGATGCGCTCATACTTTGCGGTGCAGGGCCTTGTTCCGCAGTGCGTTGACGAGCTTCTCGCTGCATCGGGCATCGATCCAAAGCTTCGCGGTGAGGCGCTGACGCTTGAAGAATATCTGCGCATGGGCAGCCGTTTGCACGACTATGACAGCCGTTGGTCTTAGGAAATGCGTCCAGCGAGCCAAATTTTGCCGAATTTTTGCCTGCCGTTACGTCCGTGTAACCAAAACAACCTGTCAATGCTTCGCTGAGGATGGTATTATGGAGCGTCATTTAAACGCAGGAGGTAATGCTCTCAATGGACCTGACTATACAAGCGAAGATCGTTGACCACATTCACAACACTCTGGTAGACCATGAAGGTCAGAGACTCAAAGTCAAAGCCAATATGGGGCGCTCAAAGATCCTTGAATGTGAAGGCACCCTCACGCAGGCGCATCCCCAGCTTTTCATCATGGAGGTCGAGCGCAAGCGGGGTCGTATCACGCGGCAATCCTATCAGTATGTCGATATTCTGACAGGCACCGTCGAACTGATGTACATCGAGAGCAACGAGCCGCTCTTTGCCGCTCCCTTTGAGATCTGAAATCCCCGCAGAGTCTCCAAGTGTGAGACAATGGATAACGACGCGGGCGGCGTCATGTCTCGAACCTGGTCAGGTCTTGACGGAAGCAGCCATAAGGGGCCGCTGACGAGCGTCCGCGTCGACCCTGTCTGCGTCGTTTCGTATCCCGGCATTACCTGAAGGCGATCACTGCGTGGAGATCATCCAATCCCTCATAGACTTCCTCATAGGCTTGCTGCGCGATCCGCGCGATGCCATCGCGCAGTGGATTATCACGTTGGGCCCCTGGGCCTATCTTCCTCTCATCGTCATCATCTTCATCGAAACCGGATTGGTGATTACGCCTTTTCTGCCAGGCGATTCCCTGCTGTTTGCGGCGGGTGTCTTCGCCGTCGATGGGGGAGGTCTGAACCTTGTCGCCCTGCTGCTCCTGTTGTCTGTTGCCGCCATCCTCGGCAACACGTCCAACTATTGGATTGGACGTAAGCTCGGTCAGGCGATCGTTTCCTCCGGCAGGATAAGGGCCCTCACACCGGAGCGTCTGGCAAAGACCCAGGCAATGTTTGATAGGTACGGACTGCTGGCGGTCGTTTTGACCCGCTTCTTCCCGATCATTCGTACCTTCGCTCCCTTCCTGGCGGGTATGGGTGGGATGCGTTTTGGACGCTTTACCGTGTTCAATATCATCGGTGGTGTGCTCTGGGTAAGCATCTTCACGCTGCTCGGTTATTTCTTCGGCGGCATACCCTTCGTCGAGGAGAATTTCGAACTTGTTATCATCGCCATCGTTGTCCTCAGCTTCATCCCGACGGTAGCGGGTATAATCAGGGCACGCATGGTGAAGCGTAAGCCTGAAGAGCCCATTGATTGAGGAGCCCCATGTCCTTTTCACTGTATCGCAAGTACCGCCCTGAAACCTTCGCCGATGTCGTTGGCCAGGAGCATATCGAGACCACCCTGCGCCACGCCGTGAGCAGCGGCAAGGTGTCGCACGCGTATCTGTTCTGTGGCCCGCGCGGCACGGGCAAGACCACGACTGCACGTCTGCTTGCCAAGGCGCTCCTCTGCGAGCAGGCGCCGACCGACCATCCCGATGGCACCTGCGAGCAATGCCGTGAGATCGCCGAGGGCATCCATCCCGACGTCTTTGAGCTCGATGCCGCCTCACGAACCGGTGTGGAGAACGTCCGCGAGGAGATCATCGGCCGGGTGCAGTACGCTCCCTCACGTGGGGCCTATAAGATATACATCATCGACGAGGTACACATGCTCTCCGGCGGAGCTTTCAATGCCCTGCTCAAGACCCTTGAGGAGCCACCTGGTCACGTCATCTTCATCCTCTGCACCACCGAAGCACACAAGGTTCCTCCGACCATTCAGACCCGATGCCAGCGCTTCGACTTCCATAGGCTGAGCACCACCGAGATCACCGGCCACCTGCGCGTGATCGCTGAGAAGGAAGGTTTTGAGGTTTCTGAAGAGGCACTCGACCTGATTGCCCGCCGCGCGGCAGGCGGCATGCGTGACGCGATCGGTTCTCTGGAGCAGATTGCGGTCTTTGGCGCCGGAACGGTTTCCTTTGAGGCTGCCCAGAGCATTTTGGGAGAGGTAGCCGTCGAGGAACTCTTCTCGCTTGCCGATCTGCTTGCTGACCGTGATATCGCAGCCTGCTTCGCTTGGGTCGCCTCCTTCACGCAGGGTGGTACCGACATCGCCCAGCTGGTGCGCGACCTTACGACCCACATCCGCAACCTCGCGGTCGCTTCGGCGGTCGGTAAGGGCCTTGCGGCCTGCGAGCTTATCGGGGTGGGTGAAGGAGGTCTGGTTCCGTATGTGGAGCAGGCCGCACGCTTCGGCTCCGCCGATCGCCTCATCCATGCACTCCTCGTTCTGGGCGATCTGTCCAGTGAGTTGCGTACAAGTGCACATGCTCGCCTTGCTCTGGAGATCGCATTGGCACGCCTGACCCGCCCTGCCGCCGACCTGACGCTCGAATCCCTTGCCGACCGCGTTGCCGTTTTGGAGCAGGTCGCCCCGTCTGCCTTCGCGTCTCCGGCGTCTCCGGCGTCTCCGGCGGCTCATGCCGAGGAAACTCAGACGGGCATCGCTCAGGCAGGCATCGCTCAAACTGAAGCTATCGGGCCCAAGGTCGTTTCGCCTGCCGCCATGTCTGAGGCGGCCATGCCCGAGGCCGTTTTGCCCACTCCCGCATCGACGCCCTCGATCCCCCTGACACCTCAAAGTGTCGAGCGCCTCTGGGGTGAGCTTGTGCCCAGACTCAATCAGATGAAGAAGCTCCGTCTCGCAACCCTGTTCGGCGGGTCCCACGCGCGCCTGGACGCGTCGGGGGAGGGTCTGGTCGTCGAGCTCCCTTCCGACGCGGGCTTTGCCAAAAGCACCTTTGAGAACCCGGAGAATAAAACCCTCCTGACGACCCTGCTCTTTGAAATCAGCGGATCCAAGCCAAGTCTGACCTTCGTTCTCGCGAATGCCACCCCTGCTTCCGCATCGCCCCCGGTCACCGCTAAGTCGGCCGCCATGCCTGCCGCTCCCCCCACTACGACCCCTGCCCCCACCACCTCGGCCACCGCCAAGCCGACCACTCCTGCCCCCACCGCCACTTCCGCCTCGCCCGGCGCTTCTCCGCTTTCTGTGGCTCCCTCAGACCCCAGCGCTTCGGTCGCTGCGGCGCTGGACGCCACCGAGGCTCAGTCTCCAGCTCCGCTTACCGAGCAGGACAGCATCTTGTTTGAGACATTCGGTATCACCTTCGAGCAGGATTGATCCGCCCGCCCACTTTGCACTGACTCGCACGGAAAGGACACACGACAGATGGACATGAAGAAGATGATGAAAGAAGCTCGTAAGATGCAAGCCGAGCTGAACAGAGCCCAGGAGGAAGTCTCAGAGCTCACCGCTGAGGGAAGTTCCGGTGGCGGCGTGGTTAAGGCCACGGCCAGCGGCGCTGGCGTGCTGCTTTCCATCACGATTGCCCCCGAAGCCATTGATCCTGACGATATTCCCATGCTTCAGGATCTCGTATTGATCGCCGTCAACGATGCGCTTGGCGCTGCCTCCGAGGAGGCCTCCGCCCGCCTGGGAGCGGTCACCGGCGGCATGAATCTGCCGTTTTAGGAGCCGTCCCGATGTCGCAGTCACGTTCTATTCAGAAATTGCTCGATGAGTTTGAGCGCTTGCCGGGCATCGGCCCCAAGTCGGCGCAACGCATCGTCTACTATCTGCTCAATACGTCCTCAATCGACGCAAGCCGCCTGGCCGATGCCATCGTTGAGGTCAAGGAGCAGGTGCACTTCTGTCCGGTCTGCTTCAATTATGCGACTGAGGAACTCTGCCCGATCTGCGCGGACGCCGAACGCGACCAGACCATGATCTGCGTGGTTTCGGAGCCGCGCGACATCGGCGCCATCGAGCGCACCGGCGAGTTTCGTGGTCTCTACCATGTGCTGGGTGGCGCCATCTCGCCAATCGATGGCATCAGTCCCGATGATCTGACGATCACCGATCTGCTGAAGCGCCTGACCGACACCGATATTACCGAGCTCATTCTAGCGACCAATCCCAATGTTGAGGGGGAGACGACCGCCGTGTATCTTGCGCGATTGATCAAGCCTCTGGGTATTCGCGTTACGCGTTTGGCGAGCGGTCTGCCTGTCGGTGGAGACCTTGAGTTCGCCGACGAGGTAACGCTGGGCAGAGCCATCGAGAGTAGACGTGAACTCTGAATCCTCCGCCATAGCCACCGAGGGACTGAGCAAAGCCTTTGGCGCGCGCAAGGCGCTCGATAAGGTGAGTTTTGAGCTGCCGCGCGGCGCCTCCCTGGCCATCTTCGGGCATAACGGCGCCGGCAAGACTACCCTTCTGCGTGTTCTGGCTACTCTGCTGCGCCCCAGTGGGGGTGTGGTGCGGGTGCTCGGTCTCGATCTGAAGGAGGAACCCGAGAAGATACGCGCGCGCATAGGGATGGTATCGCACCGCTCGATGCTCTATCTCGATCTCACCGCTGAGGAAAACCTGCTTACTACCGCACGCCTCTATGGCGTGAGCGATGCGGCTGCTCGCGTCGCCGAGCTGCTTGCCGCCGTCGAGCTCACGGCACGGAGCCACGATGTCGTACGCGGCTTTTCGCGCGGCATGACTCAGCGCCTTGCCATCGCGCGTGCACTCATCTGTGACCCCGAACTGCTCTTTTTAGATGAGCCGTACACCGGTCTCGACCCCCACGCTATCGACATTCTCGATGGACTGCTCTCTTCGCTACTGGCAAGTTCGTATATGACCCGTACACTGGTCATGGTCAGCCATGATGTGGATCGAGGGCGACAGTTCGCAACGCATGTTCTGACCCTCGATAAGGGGCGTATCGCCTCCTTCGGGGAGGTCTGAGCCATGCTTGTTACACCTCCGTCCCGCTCGTCTGCACCTTCCGTATCCTCGCCCCGCCCGTCTGCGCCCTCTCTGCCTCCGTCCTCCTCGTCCGCGTCCTCAGCATCTCCCTCCTCTGCTCTTCCGTCTCGCGTCAGCGCATCTCTGCCTTCTACCTTTACGACCTATCGCATACTGTTGGCCCGGGACTTGCGGCAGGAATTTCATACGAAGGAGATGCTCAGTTCAATGGGCATCTACGCCGTGCTGGTGCTGGTCATCTTCGGTGCTGCTCTGGCGCAGGTGGCGCGTGATCTTGACCTTCTCAAGATGAGCGGCGGACTGATATGGGCACTGATCGTCTTTACCTCGCTGCTTGGCCTGAACCGCTCCTTTACTCACGAGAAGGAGGATGGTGCGCTTGAGGGGCTTTTGCTCATCCCTCTCGACCGTTCGGTCATCTTTCTGGCCAAAGCCACCTCAAACCTGCTCTTCCTCTTGATCGTGGAGGTGATCACGCTGCCCCTGTTCGCCTTCTTCTTTCTCGGTGGCAGCGAGCTTCC
>JAIRXA010000065.1 GCA_031268525.1 Coriobacteriales bacterium
CCTACACAAGGGGAGTCTGACCACCCAGATATTGGTCCAGGGTCTTCATCAGAATGGCAAAATCAACCGGTTTGGAGATGTGGGCATTCATGCCCGCAGCCAGCGACTTCTCCACATCATCAGGATAGGCGTTGGCCGACAGCGCCACGATGGGGACTTCCGCGGCATCAGCTCGGCCGAGCGCCCGAATCGCGTAGGTGGCCTCATAGCCGTTGAGATGCGGCATCAGGAGATCCA
Source organism: Coriobacteriales bacterium (assembly GCA_031268525.1). GTDB lineage: Bacteria > Actinomycetota > Coriobacteriia > Coriobacteriales > UBA8131 > JAIRXA01. Next base: position 238 of record JAIRXA010000065.1, read on the forward strand.
TGAATATCAGGTCATAGTAGCCTACGGGAGAAGCAGTAAAGCGTTCCACGGCCTCGGCGCCATCAAAGGCCTCATCAACGATCGCATTGGTCTCCTCAATCAACTCGCGCAGGATGTCGCGATTGATAGCGATATCCTCAACCGACAGGATATGGCGGTTGGTCAGATCGGGAAGAGGCACGGCGTTCTCCCCTGCCGATTCGGCCAGATCGAAGTCCAGAACAAAGGAAAAGGTCGAGCCGCGTCCCAGCTCACTGCTGACCTCGATATGCCCGCCCATGAGCTCCACGAGCGCCTGACTGACCGTGAGCCCCAAACCGAGCCCTGCATGTTTCATGCCTTCGGTGCTGCCCTGCTCAAACGGCGTAAACAGATGGCTTAAGGTCTCGGCATCCATACCGATCCCTTCATCGGCAATCGTAAAGGAGACGTGTACGGTGCCCAAATCCCCCTCCACAGCCGCGATTTTAAGATCCACTGTAGAATCCTCGGGCGAATATTTCATGGCGTTATCCAAGAGGTTCAACAAAACCTGCGCCAGTCGCAGACGATCGCCCATCACCGTGTAGTCCGCCACTTCTTCGACGGTGCTCCGAAGCGTGATGGCTTTTTGCGCGCAGCAGGCGCTGCTGGAACTCACAACCTCCTGAAGTACCTTCGCAAGTGAGAAGCGCTTACGTGTGATGCGGAGTTGCCCGGTCTCAATGCCGCCCATATCGAGTACATCGTTGAGCAACTCGAGCAACAGAGTGCTCGAATGTTCAATCTGATCGAGCGCCCGGAGGGTTTTGGCGGAGTCGCTGTTCTTACGAGCAACATGGGTCATGCCCATGATGGCGTTGAGTGGCGTGCGTACCTCATGAGAAATGCTCACAAGGAAACGACTTTTGGCACGGCTGGCTTCCTCAGCGGCTTCGGTTTTCTCCACCAATGCGGCGGTGCGCTCGGCTACACGATGTTCGAGTAAGTTATTATGTTCGACGAGCTCGGTGCTCTTGAGAAAGTTGGCAACATACAATTCATAGACAACCGCCGAAACGAAGGCCGAAACCACCGAGATGATAACGAGGTTGGCGCGCCAGTCGGTGTAGAGGAACTCCGAAAAGGTCGTGACCGTCCAAACATAGGTCTCACCGGTGTAAGGACTGACGGCCTCGCCGCTCAAGCCCTGAGTCGCCAGCGTGAATACAAGCAGGTACGCGAAGGCGATTGCAATGGTTGCGATGGATTGGCGTCGCGGCAAAATGGGGATCATCGAAAACATCAGGATGAAGATGACAAAGCCACCGAATCCCTGATTGGAGAGCATGTTCAGGGTCAGAAAGGTAAGTTGAATCACGGAGTAGCAATACAGGAGAGATTGCACCAAAAAGATCTTGACGGCCCGGGAGCTGATCTTCCCAGCACGAGTCAGCGTCAACAAGATGAAATAGACGATGCCCAAGGCCAGGGTGAGAAGCGACAAGCCGATATACCAGTCCAATGAGATAGGCATACCAGGCACGTTGCCGGTGACCCCGATCTGCGGCACGATGATGTTGATAATGTTGAGCAGCACCTGCAGGACAATGATGTAGATGGCAAAGCCGCGCATCCGATTGATGTTGGTTGCCAGGCGCTCCTCTTCAAAACGCGCTCGCAACGCAGACGGGATGCGTGCACCCCGAAACGGGTTTTTTAATGCGATCATTGGCTGTCTCCCTTAACGCTTCGCTCCCCAGGTTTCCGTCGATGCCCCACCATCATGCGCCAACCGATGCCCCACTGATGCCCCACCATCATGCGCCAACAAAAAACCTCTTGGCGAGGCATTGTACTCGTGACTCGGCGAACAGGTATACTGCTCGCCCCGATACACATATAAGAGTAGCAGAGAACAGACTCATACACCATATTCTCTTCCCTGTCTGGAATGAGAGGGAAGTGTGGCACATGCGGCAGCTGAGCGAGTACAATGTCAGCATGGGTTTTGCGGGAGCTGAGGTACGGATGAGCAGAGGTACAGATGAGCAGACGGAAAAGAGGATGAGCGGCGGTATGAGCGATGTGCGACCCACGATGTGGATCGACCTGAACGTCTGGGACGACCTGAACGTCTGGGACGGTCTGTAGCATGCCCCAGAGCCCCACGCCGCTGATACTGCATCGTTACCGGCCCATAGAAAATCGGGGCAAGGGTGGTTTTGCCACGGTTGACGTCGTCTGGGATACTCGTCTGCAACGTCGTGTAGCGATGAAGCGTATCCCTTTGACGATCTCGGAAACCGACCTGCCAGGCATCAATGAGGCGCGGACCGCCGCACTGCTCAACGACTCGCACATCGTCAACGTGCTGGACTTTGAGGTCACCGGCACCGAGGCCCTGCTCATCATGGAATACGTGGATGGCCCAACCCTGGGCACCCTGCTGCGCGAAAGCCCGGAACTGCTCAGTCTCGACATCATTGCCTCACTGGCGACGGGCATCAGCGACGCTTTGGCCTACGCACACGAAAACCAGGTGCTCCACCTCGACATCAAGCCCGACAACATCCTCATCAGCCCCAAAGGGCACGTGAAGGTCACAGACTTCGGTCTGGCCCAGCTCTCCGGCGTCGCAGGATTCTCGGAGCCGCAGGGCGGCACCATCGGCTATATGCCACCCGAACAGCTGACCGCCGGCGAGGTGGACGAGCGCACCGACCAGTGGGCGTTCGCCATCCTGCTCTACCAGTTGCTCACCGGCGCCAATCCCTTTCTGGCCAGCACTGTTCAGGAAAGCTACGACCGCATCATGACCGAAGCCATCGTACTGCCCTCGGCGGTGCGCGACGACCTCGATCCCGCAGCCGATGAGGTCCTCCTGCGCGCTTTAGATGCGGAGAAGGACGGGCGCTATCCCACGGTTGCCGCCTTCATGCAGGAGCTGTCCGCCTGGCTCGGCAATCCCGGCGTCGGAACGCGCAGGCTGAAGGCACGCGCGCAGGAGCGCGAGGTCGCCGATGACGCAGATGCAGACGCAGATGCAGACTCTGCGCGGGCTGACACCGCCGCGGGAGCCAGGGACGCGACAAGCGCAGACGGCGCGCCCGGCAAAGCCGGGCGTGAGCGCCCCGACTTCGTTCCTGCGGCCCTCCCCCTTCTCGATCGACTTCCCCATCGTGCACGCGGCGTGCTCGGACGTCTGGTCGGGGCGCTCGCCAGCGGCGCGATGGCGCTGCTGGGCCTGTCGGGCTTCGACCTGCCGCTCTATACCGACGTTCAGTTCCTGCTCGCCGCTGGCGCCGTTGCGCTCGTCGCGTTTGCGGGCTTTCTGGTGCCGCAGCTCGGCAGTGCGCTGGCAATCTGCGCGCTGACCGCCGGGCTGTTCGCGCGTGGGTGGGCGATCGCAGCGATCATCTTCTTCGTCGTCTTCGGCGTCTGGTGGGTGCTCGCTGGCCGTCTGGGTCGCGGCGATTCCACGATGGTAACGCTGACCGCCCTGCTCGGCGCCTGCTGGATGCCCTTCGCACTGCCCCTGCTTGCTGGCTGGACACTCAACTGGCGACGCGCGGTGGTCGCTTCGGTGGCCTCCGGTCTGCTCTTCATTCTGATCGTGCCCATCAGCGTACCAACGACCGACACCTCCATCGGTGGACTTACCGCCACCGACCCCGCCACGTCCTCCATCGGCGAGTCTGCCACCACCGCCACTGACCTCTCCATCGGTGAGCCTGCTGCCACCGCCGCAGCTGACGCCGCGGCCAGCGCCGCCACCGCTCTACCTCCCGTCAGCTTCGCGCACAGTGGGCTTTCCCTCCAGACCGCCAGTGGCCTCATTCCCGACCGGCTCATTGCTGTACTCGTCGAGCCGATGACCTGGGTTTTGCTGCTTGCCTGGGTTGTCGCCACTCTGGCCATGAGCCTCATAGCGGCACGCGGCACACGTTTGACGGGCGCCCTGGGTGCCGGTTTGGCAACCATTCTGTTGGCATTCGCTGCCCTGATAGTACCCTTATCTCAGCAATCAGGCATTTTGCTGGCAGATACCGTCGCAACTGCCGCCGCACTTGCAGTATCGTTTATACTGGTATGTCTGTTGATCTGGCTGGGCATTCCTTCCCAGCATGAGTCCTCAGATATCGAACAGAAAGGCTGACGTGGGCGCTCTATCAAAGTTTGAGGGAGGGGTCGAAAACGCCTTCGATCGGGCTGCGGGAGCGGTCTTTCGAGGGCCTATCGAGCCCGCACAGATCGCCAAGCGAGCCGAGAAGCAGATGATCCGCGAGAAACTGGTTGGCGCGGGCAAGCAATACGCCCCGACCCTCTATACCATCCTTGTCAACCCCAACGACAACAACAAACTCTTCGGCTTCTACCCGACGATGGGCGCCGAGATCGAAACCTACCTGATGGGTAAGGGCGCCGAACGCGGCCTGCGCTTCGACGGTCGCCCACTCGTGCGCTTCATCGTCGACGACAAGCTCAAGAGTGGAAAGTTCGACATCGTCGCCGAAGTTGTCTCGGCACCGATTGTCGAGAAACTCCGTCAGGAGGAACAGGAATACTACGGCCTTGCGCCAAAAAAAGGCGCACAGGGACCGCAGGCGACCGCTTTTGATGACAAAGAATACGATGCGGCTTCGCCTGCCTTTATCGATGGCATCGATGTACCGGCCTCCCCGCCCCTCCACAATCACCTCCATAATCACCTCCCCAATCCGATACCTGGCCCGACTCCCAACCCCGCTCCCGAGATCGCAGGCCTGCGCGCCGAACTGCAACGCAAGCATCGCGATTCCGGGCGCTTGCGAGACGATGTTGCTCAGGCCAGACCCACAGACCCCGACAGCATCGACAGCCTCCATGCCGGTGCGCTCGTCGCAGGCATCGAGACAGCCACAGCAATGGGCACGGCACGTCTGGTGAACATGAGTGCGGGCAAGACCTATCCGCTGACCCTGGCGGAGATGACTCTGGGACGGGACCCTTCCTGTGAGATTGTCGTCAACGATGCCAATGCCTCACGCCGCCACGCCCAACTCGCCCAGGATGTCGTTGGCTCCTGGAAGATCGCCGACCTCGGCTCCACCAATGGCACCTTGCTCAACGATCGTCCCGTCGACAAGGCCTTGCTGCGCGATGGCGACGAGATCACGATCGGCATGACGATTTTGCAATTCAGAAAATCCTGACGCCATGATCGACCTCGTGCTACTCGCTGGACGGATCCTGCTCGTTGTACTGCTCTTCCTCTTTCTGTTTGCCGTCATGCGCACCGGCATCGGTCTGGTCAAGGGACAGACGAAAAAGGGAGATACCTGGACCATCTCAGTCGAGCACGGACCGCGCGAATTACGCGGTGTGCGTTTGGAGGTCACCAGTCCGGTCATCGTCGGGCGTTCGCCTGGCGCCGATATCGTCATACCAGCCACCTACGTCTCGGGACGTCACGCCCGCTTCGCTCAGCTCGGCGACAACCTGATCATCGAGGACCTCGGTTCAACCAACGGCACAACCGTCAACGGCGAAGCCATCGGCGGAGCCATGCAACTGTTGGTTGGTGACACCGTGGGTATCGGCGAAGTCACCTTACGGGTAAGCCGTGGCTAGGCGCGAGCCGCAGGGCGCGAGCAGACGTGTGGCCCGCACTACCACAGCTCGTCGGCGCGCGAACAACCTGCGGCCAAAGACCTCTGACAAACCTCCCTCTGCCCAACATCTGATAGTTGGCTCGCGAACTGATGTCGGCTGTGTGCGCGAGAATAACGAAGACAATCTGCTGGTCGCAGCTCCACTCTACGCCGTTGCCGATGGCATGGGAGGGCACGCTGCTGGTGAGGTCGCCTCCGAAATCGCCATTCAGGTACTCGCCAATGCACAGCTGACAGAGGCCAACCCCGATGACTTACGCGAGGCGGTCATTGAGGCCAACCACATGGTGCTCGAAGGCCCCCATCGCGGCCTCGGCCGCCCAGGCATGGGCACGACCCTGACCGCGGTGCTCATCGAGGAAAACCGCCTGATTGTCGCACAGGTCGGTGATTCGCGTGCCTACCTGCTCCATGCCGGGCACCTGCGCCAGGTGACTCGCGATCATTCACTGATGGCTGAACTTATTGCGCGTGGCGAGATCACCCCCGATGAAGTACGCACCCATCCCCAACGTTCAGTCATAACCCGCGTTCTCGGCTCGGAGCCAGGCACCCTGCCCGATCTCTACGAGCTCGACGTTGTAACCGGTGATCGTTTGCTCCTGTGCACCGACGGGCTGACGGGCATGATCGATGACAGAGAAGTCGCGCGACTGCTGAGCTCTACCAAAGAGCCTCAAAAAGCCGCCGACGCTCTCGTTGCGGCAGCCCGCCAGGCAGGTGGCTACGACAATATCACGGTCATCGTCCTTGACATCGACGCGACCGATCTCCGCAAGCAGAAGCAGAACCGTTCGCGTGCAAAGCGCGCTGTCATCGCCTTTCTGCTTGTCTTCGCGCTGGCTGTCGCCGGAGTAGCAACAGGCTTCGCCGTGCTGGCCTACAACAGTTTCTTTGTTGTTGACGAGGGAGGCATCGTCGTAAGCTATCGCGGATTTCCCGGCGAATTCGCGGGGTTTCAGATACGCTGGGAACTGGAGCTTCCCACAGGCACTCCGATGCTCCCTACCTCTTGGGTGAAAAACCCTTCGGTTCGCTCCCAGCTTGAAGCCGACGGCATCAGACTCGACTCCCCCGAACAGGTGGAGGCCTGGTTTGCCGAGCAGAGCTCTCAGTTTGCCGAGCAGAGCGCTCAGGGTGAGCAGGGCGCTCAGTTTGTCGAGCAGAGCTCTCAGTTTGTTGAGCAGGGCGCTCAGGGTGGGCAGACACGATGAAACGGCGCACCACTGAACTCTTGTTGCTGCTCGCAGCGAGCCCCGTCATCATCCTGATCTTCGTACTCGCGCTGATCAACGCCAAAGAACCGGTCACCTTAACGACTCTGGCCGTCCCCCTCGGGCTCTTCGCCGCCTTCCTCGCCGCCCACCTCGCCGTGCGTCGTTTTGCACCGAACGCCGATGCCGCATTGCTCCCCATCGTCTTCATGTTGTCGGGCATCGGCATCGCCTTTGTCATGCGCCTGGCACCTTCGCTGGCGGGGCGGCAGGTACTCTGGTTGTTTTTGGGCGTCGCCGCGATGATAGTGACCGTTGCGCTCGTTCGCTCGGTCAAAACGCTTGGCAACTACAAATATACCCTGATGATCATCGGGATTATTTTGCTTATTTTACCAGCAATTATTGGAAGTGAAATCAATGGATCGCGCATCTGGTTGAGCTTCGCTGGTTTTTCCTTCCAGCCCGGTGAGCTCGCCAAGATCTGCATCGTCTTATTCCTGGCAGGCTATCTCGCGGATAACCGGGAGATGCTTTCTGCCGCCAAGCGCCGCGTTCTCGGCATCGACTTCCCCGACCTGCGTACCCTCGCTCCCTTGCTCATAATGTGGGCCCTGAGCATGTTGATCGTCGTCTTTGAGAAGGACCTTGGCAGCGCGCTGCTGTTCTTTGGCATCTTTCTTCTGATGATCTACGTAGCCACCGGGCGACGCTCCTATGTGATCAGCGGATTGGTGCTCGCCCTTATCGGAGGAACCGCGGCCTATTTCCTCTTCAGCCACGTACAGGATCGCGTCGCGATCTGGTTCGACCCCTGGTCGGACGCGCCAAACACGGGCTATCAGCTTATTCAGGCGCTCTTCTCCTTAGCTGATGGTAATCTCGTTGGCACGGGTATTGGACGCGGAATGCCCGATTACATCCCCGTGGTCGCCTCCGACTTCATCTTCGTGGCGATGGCCGAGGAGATGGGCTTGCTCGGCGCGGCCGCGATCTTGCTGCTCTTCGTGTTATTCGCGGTGCGGGGCCTGAGCATCGCCGCCCGTGCACGTTCTGACGTGGACGCCTTCACCGCAGTCGGTTTGACAGCCGCCATTTCGCTTCAGGCCTTCGTTATCGTCGGTGGCGTGACCCAGTTCATCCCCCTGACAGGCGTCACCCTGCCCTTCATGAGCCAGGGCGGTTCCTCCCTGCTCGCAAGCTTCGTCATCGTCGGGCTGCTGTTACGCGCTGGCGACGACGGAACGGGGATCGAAACCGACATCCAGGCGACAACGGGCTTCGGCGTGGATGGCGGCGTCCTGGGGCGCGTGGCGCTCGGTCATCGCCTGACCCTGCTCATCACGGGCTTCTGCTGTCTGTTTGCGCTGCTTATCGGCAACCTGACCTGGCACATGATCATCGACGCTCCGCGGGTGCGCGATCTGGCGGACAACAACCACACGCTGGAGCACAGCATGAACATCCAGCGTGGTGCAATCCTGACCGCCGACGACGTGATACTGGCACAAAGCGAACGCGATGCCGAAGGCAACTGGCGACGTACCTATCCCCAGGGCACACTGGCAGCGCATACCGTGGGCTACATGACCTCGTCCTTTGGGGCATCCGGTCTGGAGTCCACCTATGCCGAGACCCTGGCGGGACGTAGCGACTTCAGTTCCTGGAGAACTGCCTTTGAGGCGCTCGCGGGCAGTGACACGCCCGGTAACAGCATCTATACGACCCTCGATTCGCGCATCCAACAAAGCTCGGAAGCCGCGCTGTCGGGCTATCAGGGCGCTGCAGTTGTGTTGAACGCCCAAACAGGTGCCGTACTGGCGAGCGCAAGCGCACCGAGCTACGACATCAACACGATAACCGAACTCCTCTCCAATGCCGGTGACAAGGGCGGCGGACCAGGCAGCGGCACAAGTGAGCTGTTCAACCGCGCGACACAGGCCCTGTACGCGCCCGGCTCAACCTTTAAAACCGTAACCCTGACGGCAGCCCTGTCCGGCGGCGGCATGACCCTCGACACGTCGGTCGACGCGCCGGGCAGCATCGAGATCGGTAGTGCCGCCATTACAAACTTCGACGGCTACTCCTACGGTACCGTCTCGCTGCTCAAGGCCTACGAGGTCTCCTCAAACACCGCATTCGCACAGGTCGCGGATGACCTCGGAGCGACTGCGCTCGTGCAGACCGCCACGAACTTCGGCTTTAATCTGGCGATTGACACCGACTTTGCCCTTGTCCCCTCACTGATGCCCGAGCCAAACGAGATGACCACATGGGAGACCGCATGGGCGGGCGTCGGACAACCGGTCGGCGAGCATGACAGCGCCGCGGGACCCCAGGCGACCGTACTGGAGATGGCTCTCGTTTCCTGTGCCATTGCCAATGACGGCACGATCATGCGCCCCTACCTGATGGACCGCGTCGTCAGCCCCGAGGGCCTCATCGTCACCAGCACAACACCCGAACGCCTGGGAGAAGCCTGCACGCCTGAAGTGGCGCGCGAAATCGAACGAGCAATGGCTGGAGTCATCAGCGAGGGCACGGGTACGGCGGCGCAGATTCCCGGCTATGCTGTCTATGGCAAGACGGGCACGGCACAGACCGCCAACGCAGAGGACAACAGCTGGTTCATCGGCTATATCGAGATCGACGGGCAGGCCTATGTGGTCGCCATCGTACTGGAACAGGCCCCCGGCGGCACGGCAACGCCTGCTGCACGAAGCATCTTTCAAACCCTCACGGAAGTATATGGATGATATACTTATGGTAAACGGAGCTGAAACGAACTACTGACCCAGGGAGACGACCGTGCTGAACAGAGTATTCGCGCATCGTTACAAACTTGATGAACGCATCGGCATCGGCGGCATGGCGGAGGTTTATAAGGCCACCGACGAAGTGCTCGGACGAACCGTCGCTGTCAAGGTGATGCTGCCCCAGTATGCGGGCGACCCAACGTTCGCCGCGCGTTTCAAGCAGGAAGCGCAGGCGGCCGCAAATCTCCAGAGCCCCTATATCGTCAATATCTACGACTGGGGCCATGACGATACCGACAACACCTATTTCATCGTCATGGAGTTCGTGCGAGGCACCGACCTGAAAACCGCCATCCAACAGCGTGGCGTCATCAACCAGCGCAAGGCCGCAGAAATCGCCTCCCAGGTCTGCTCGGCGCTCAGTGTGGCGCACAGCTACGACATCATCCACCGCGATATCAAACCGCATAACATCATGGTCCAGCCCGACGGCAACGCCAAGGTCATGGACTTCGGCATTGCCCGGGCCAATGGTTCATCGATGACTCAGACCGGCAGCGTACTCGGCACTGCCTACTATGTCTCACCCGAACAGGCACAGGGCAAGCCCCTGACGCCCGCCACGGACCTCTACTCGCTGGGCTGTGTGCTCTACGAGACAACCACGGGGCGCGTCCCCTTTGATGCGCCGGATGCGGTAAGCGTTGCCCTCAAGCAGGTCAACGAGCAGCCAGTACCGCCCAGTCGTATCAATCCCGAGATCGATTCGGAACTTGAGGCCATCATCCTGCGAGCGATGGCGAAGGATCCCGCCCAGCGCTACACGACCGCCGATCAGATGCGTACGGCACTGAACAACTACCTGGCCGGGCGCCCGATATCCGCTGGCGTTGCCGATCCGGCGGCCGCCACCCGCGTCATGGCTGGCGCAGCCATCGGGGGCGCAGCAGTCGGCGCCGTCCAGCCCGTCCGCACCGCCGTCATGCCCTCGGTAGGCTCTTCCGAACAGCCTCTGACCGTGCGCTCCACGGCCCGCGAGCGCGAAGAGGCCGAGCGCAAGGCACAGAATCGCAAGCGAGCCATCATCTTTGCCGTTATCGCCGCCATCGTCGTGATCGCGGCTGGCGCTCTGATCACGTATTTTGTTCTGAACAGCACTGATGAGCGCATTCCGGTCCCCAATGTGGTAGGTAAAACCGAGCAGGAGGCCCGCTACGAGCTGGCCGAGGCCAACCTTGAGGTTGGCAAGGTCACGCCACAGGCAGACGCGGAGGTGCCCGAAGGCCAGGTCATCAAGTCAAACCCCGCCGCAGGTGTTCTGGTTGAGGCAGGAAGCACTGTCGATCTCACCATCTCCACGGGACCGGAGAAACCTGGCGAGGTGCCGGCGCCTGACCTCACGGGGATGACCCCCGAACAGGCACGTACCAAACTTGAGAGTCTGAATCTGGTCTATGAGCATGGCGAAGATCAGTTCTCAGACACGGTCGAGCAGGGCCTTGTCTGTGGCCAAAACATCGCACCCGACACCAAGGTTGCGGAAGGATCGGTCATCAGGGTGTCGCTGTCCAAGGGCAAGGACACCACCGGAGTACCAAGCGTCACTGGCTACAGCTACACCGACGCGGTCGCCGCACTCGAAGCCGAGGGTTTCAAGTACGACTACACCTATGAGGCAAGCGACCGGCCAGCCGATGAGGTACTGCGTCAAAGTCCCGCAGGCGGTTCGACCCAGCCTCGGGGCACGACCATCTCTCTCGTGCTTTCCCAGGGTCCCGAGCAGATACCCGTTCCCGATCTCACGGGCAAAAGCCTGGCCGTAGCGAATACACAGCTCAAAAACCTCGGGCTGTTCATCGACGCCCAGTACATACACACCGACCTGGTCAACGAGCTGGACGTTGTCATCTCGCAAGACCCTCTTACCGGAGTTCTCGTGGACAAGGGCTCGACCGTCACGGTCTACATCGGCTCGGCCACATGACGGTAGCAAAGGGGGCGTTTTGAAGGACTACGTCAATACCTATGTCGACACGCGAGGGCTTGGTACCGAGCCCCTGCCCTTCACGAAAGCCATCGTCAAAGGCATCGCCGAGGGTGGCGGATTGCTGGTACCGAAGGTTTTACCTCAGCTTGCCCTCGATGAGATCATCGCACTTGGCACGAAGCCCTACGCCCATCAGGCGGCCTGGCTCTATCGACGCTTTGGCGTCGATATGCCAGCTGAACGCATCGAGACCCTGATGGAGCTCGCCTATGGCGCAAGCTTCGACGACGAGCGCATCACGCCCATCGTCGAGGTCGCACCCGGTACCCACGTGCTGGAACTGTGGCATGGTCCGACTTCGGCGTTCAAAGACATGGCCTTGCAGTGCCTGCCACTGTTCTTCTCCGAAGCGCTTGCCGCAAACCCTGATGCGAGCGATTATCTGATCCTTGTGGCAACCTCTGGGGATACCGGCAAGGCCGCACTGGAAGGATTCGCCGATCGCGCCCATACCAACATCGTCGTCTTCTACCCGCAGGGCGGGGTCTCTGACGTCCAGTTTCTCCAAATGGCGACCCAGCGCGGCAACAACGTCGGCGTCTTTGGCGTCAAGGGCAACTT
>JAIRXA010000099.1 GCA_031268525.1 Coriobacteriales bacterium
TTGCATTATTCCGGTGATGAGTTTGATTTTCCCATCATCGTGCATCCCCTCGATCTTGCCATTGCCGCGGTCTTTACCTTCGCTCTCGCGATTCTGGTTAATCTGCTGTTCTCTCGTAAGATACGTCGTCTTGATATGGTGGCCTCGCTCAAGGCGGTAGAATAAGGCGTATACAAAACAGAGCAGGGAAACAGGGCAGGGAAACGGGGCAGGGAAACCCTTTGCGGAGAACAGCGTATCGTTTGAGAGCGCATCTCGCATTGAGAACAGCGTATCGTTTGAGAGCACATCCTGAATTGAGAACACATTCTGAATTGAGAGCGCATCCTGAAAGGACAACTCAGTGGTAAGCGAACTCCAGAAATCGCTCGAAGCGCAACTTGAGCCCTATGCCGCCTACCTTGCGGGCACGCTGCTTACCAGCATCCTGTTGGTCAAAGGGCAGGCAGGTCCAGCCGAGCCGATGGGTATGCCTTTTTCTGGCGCGGATGCCCAAGCTCTTGAAAAGGCACTGGTTGCCCTCGGGTGGCCCATCAATGCCTGGTGTGGTGTTCTCTGCGCGCCAGGTGTCTCCGGTAGGCGTGGCACCGCGGCGAACGAGCGAGCGAGCGAGGGAGCAAGTACTGTGACGAGCGAGGGAGCGCCATTGGCTCTCAGCCCTAACGATCTGCGCCTGATCTGCGAGATTGTCGATCCCTTGGTCGTCGTGGCGCTCGATGAGCAGGCGCGTCGCCTGCTGATAGATGCCTTCATCCAGGCAGAATCCGGCTTTTTGGCCGACTTTACTCCCGGCGCGCAGACTATGGTCCTGGGGCGCAGGTTCGTCAGCGTCGACGGTTTTGAAGCGGCACTTGATAACGCGGATACCAAGCAGCGCGTCTGGGCACAGCTCAAACATGCTGCCTGGTCTACCCCTGTGAACGTTTAAGCGTCAGTAGCGTTCAGTCTTCCTCGATCTCCTCGATCGCTCCCATTGGGCACTCTTCCATGCAGTCTCCGCAGGCGATGCAGGCATCCTCGTTCACGACTGCTGCTGCGTCATGCACGATGTCGAGTACATCCTGTGGGCAGGAATCGATGCAGATTCCGCACGCAGAACACTCGTCGGTGTTGATGATGGGATGTGGCATGAGATATCTCCTCTCGGCTGATGTTAGCCCCGCGATTGGCCGTTGTGTAGTACGTTCGCCGCGAATATATATGAAAGCTTGTGTGCTGGCAAGGGGGTAATAGGGGCAATGACAGGGAGCATCCCTGACACGGCCTGCAATACGGCCTGCAATGGGGTGGAGCTTGCCTATCTTCGAAGGTGGCTTGAGCATTGATGAGAGCCGTTCGCCTCCCGATATCGACCACTTAGCAATAAGCTAGTATATGAATACAGTTCACCAGCAGAGAGAGCAGAGGTATCCGACCCCTCATTTTTGATAGGGATGTACAGCGCATTCAGATTTCATTTGGAGAAGCTTTGGATCTTGTTCGAGATGTGCTCAACAGGAGCTCAAAGCTCGCTCAGGATCGGCTCAGAATCGTAGTTCATACTGTCCCCCGCTCAGTTGAAAGGCTCACAGAGCTCAGTTGAAAGGCTCACAGAGCCAGGCATTCGAGGGAGAGGAGGCAGTGAAGTGGCATGGTCTAAGAAGCGGATAATACTTGCTTTACTCTGTGCTAGTGTTTCGGCCCTGGCGATGGCGCTCTATGCTTCAGGTGTGCACGCTGAGGCCGCCGAATCGCGGGAACAGGCACTCGCCTCGTATGGCGGTGAGCAGGTTGAGGTATTCGTTGCCACACGCGATATTGCCGTTGGCGAAACTCTCAGCGCAGACAATGTAAGCCGACAGCTCTGGCTGAGTGATCTTCTGCCGTTGGGCGCATTGGGCACCTCCGATGAGGTTTTTGGGCAGGTTGTAGCTGTTGGCTTGCTACGCAATGAGCCTGTGGTGGCCGCCAAGCTCGGTCTTGTGGCGGCCCCCGTCAGCATTCCCGAAGGTTATTGCGCCGTTACGATCCCAACCGATGATGTGCTTGCTGTTGGTGGCGCGATATCTGCCGGCTCGGTCGTCATGATTTATGCCGCGGGTCCACAGACGGTTGAGCTTCTTGCCGAGGAGGTACTGATCCTGGCGACGAGTAATGGAGCGCAGGCCGAAGATACTTCGGGCGGTGGCTTGTTTGCATCCAGCAGTGGCTCGGCGCGTGTGGCTCTGTCTTGGGTGACCCTGGCAGTCGAGCCACATCGCGTTCAGGAGCTCATCGCCGCTTCGCGCGATAAGAGCCTTTATCTCGTACTGCCGGGCGCGGGGATCGGCATTGAGGATCTTGAGGTGGGCGATTTTGACGAAGCTGATGAACTGGGCGGCCCGGATGGCTTGGATGGTCCGAATGGTGTGGATGGCTTGGATGGTCTGGGTGGTGTGGATGGTCCGAATGGTGTGGATGGCTTGGCGAGTGATTCTGCGGAAACACCGGAGGCGCTTGCTCGTGGTCGTGTCGATGAAGTCCCGTCCGTCAATGAGGATGGCGTAGGCGATGAATGACTCGGTGGTCGCCTACGCCTTTCCCCTGGGCGCGGATGCTTCGTCGCAGCTGCGTGCCTTTTACTCCAGCTTCGAATGTCGTGAAGTACTGGGCCGCGAATCCTCTTCCGTTCAGGCTATCGTTTGCGATAAGGGAGAGATAAACCCTATCAATCTTGTGGCAGCCCTCTGCCTTGATTCGCCTGAACGCGACGTATATCTCATGAGCGATGCGCTGAACGCCGACCTGATAAGCCGCGCACGGGCTGCTGGTGCGCGTGAGGTGCTGAGCGGCGGGCAGGTTGAGCAGATGCTGGGCTTTGTGCAGGGCGGACCGACGACGGGTGGTGTGCAGGGCGGACCGACGACGGGTGGTGTGCAGGGCGGACAGATGCTGGGCGGTGCGCAGGGCGAACAGACACTGAGCAGCTCACAGCTCGGGCAAACGCAAAACGGCGTACGAGATGATTCTGCGCTCCTGCCGCCGTTACCCTCCTCCTCGGACTGTGCCGCCTCATCGCGGGAGACCTCCCTATCGCGAGAGACCGCCCCGCCGCGGGAGACCGCCGCCCCGCCGCAGGAGACTTCTCCATCGCAGGAATCTGCCCCATTGCGGGAGACTGCCGCCCTGTCGCCACGGTCCTCCACGCAGGGCTTGCTTGTTGGGGTCTTTGCCGGAAGGGGCGGCGTTGGCAAGAGCGTCGTCGCTTTGATGCTGGGAATACTCGCTGGCAGACGTGGGCTCAGGGTGGCCGTCGTAGACCTCGATCTGCAATTCGGCGACATGTCCTATCTGGCGGGGCGCGAAGAGCATGGCTCACTGCGGAAGGTCTCCATCACCGAGCTCACCGGAGGCGCCTCCTGCAGTCGTGGGACGCTCGAGGTTCCCTCTGGCGAGCTTCTCGTGGTCGAGGCGCCAAATCAGCCGGAACAGGCGGAATTGCTGTTCACTCATATCCCCGATCTGCTTAATGACCTGACGAGAGTCTGTGATCTCGTTATCGCCAATACCAGTTCCTTTTTCAGCGATATCCATGCCGAGCTTGCACGCCGTTGCAGTCATCTCATCTTTCTGATGGATCAACGCTCGACCTCGGTGACCGCCTGCAAGCAGGCGATGGAGCTTTGTGTGCGCCTACAGGTGCCTCAAGCTCGCTTCCTTTTCGCGCTCAATGGCTGTGGACGGTATGCCGCGCTGGGTACGCAGGATGTTTCTTTGGCACTCGGCGGGATGGAGGTCTGTGAGTTGGCCGATGGGGGCACTCTGGTGGATGAGTTGCTCGCGCTTGGCTGTCCGGGAGAACTCGCGATCAGTGGCAACGCCTTCATCACCTCGCTCGCCGCTCTGCTTGATCAGCTGACCTCAGAATACCTTGTGGTGGGCGCACATGATCAGCCTGGTATGGGCCGAATGCCCGCTGCGAAACAGAAGAAAGCGGGTCTGGCCTGGGGCCTGTCCAGCCTGTTGGGCCTGTTCTCAGGGCGAGAAAGGCTTGACCATGTCGCTTCTTGAGTATCTGCGGGAATCCGATCAGGACGACTTATCGTCTGGCGACGATTCTCTCCGCGAAGAGCAGCGTGCTTGCCTGCGCGACAGACTCTACCTGCGTCTGCCAAGCCAACGGATCGCTGCGCTGCTGACCGAGGATCGTGAGCGCGCCTACCGTGAGGTCAGTGCCGTGCTCGAACAGATAACTCAGGGATCGGATTATGTGGAGCTGAGTCATGGACGTCGCGCAGAACTCATCTCAGAGGTCCTGAACATCACGTTAGGATTTGGCCCGCTTGAAGGTCTGCTCGCCGATCCGTCTGTTACCGAGATCATGGTCAATGGACACAGTGCGATCTTTTTTGAGAGGGAAGGGAGGCTCTTTCCGAGTTCGGTGGCGTTTACCGATGAGCAGCAGCTGCGTATGGTCATCGATCGTGTCATCGGCCCACTCGGCCGGAGGGTCGATGAGCAAAGCCCGCTGGTGAGTGCCCGTCTGCCGCAGGGGCATCGTGTCAATGTTGTCATCCCGCCGCTGTCCGTTGACGGTCCGGTGTTGACGATACGCAAGTTCAGTGACGAGCCCTATACCCTTGATGAGTTGGTGAGGCGCGGCTCGATGAGTGCCGAAGTTGCCCAGCTGTTGCGCTGGGCTGTCGTCAGTCGCCGAAGCATTGCGGTCAGCGGAGGTACGGGCGCCGGTAAGACGACTCTGCTCAATGCCCTGTCGGCCGAGATACCGCGCGATGAGCGCATCATCACCATCGAGGATGCCGCGGAGTTACGCTTCGTGACCCACCCCCATGTGGTGCGTCTGGAAGCGCGGATGCGCAACGCGGAGGGTACGGGTGAAGTGACGATACGCGATCTCGTAGTCAATGCACTGCGGATGCGCCCTGACCGCATCGTTGTCGGTGAGTGTCGCGGTGCCGAGGCGCTCGATATGCTTCAAGCGATGAACACCGGGCATGACGGCTCGATGACCACTCTTCATGCGAATTCACCCGCCGATGTCATCGGACGCCTCGTGATGATGGCCCGTTATGGCATGGATTTACCCGTTGAAGTTATCGAGGAGCAGATCGCAACAGCGTTTGATCTGCTTGTACAGATAGACCGTGGAGCCGATGGCTTGCGGCGGGTGACGAGTGTCTGTTCTTGCGGAAATACGCGTGGGGCGGGTGTGTCGGGTGAGATCGGTGAGGGCTCGTCGCGTGGAATCGATGGGAGCTTGTTGTGTGGAGCCGATGAGAGCTTATTGTGTGGAGCCGACCTGTCGCGTGGAATTGG
>JAIRXA010000143.1 GCA_031268525.1 Coriobacteriales bacterium
GCCTCAGAGCTGCCGCCAATTGCCGCATCAACTCCACCACCCACAGCTGTCAGGAAGAAGCGCTCGCGGAAGCTACCCGTGATCATCGGCGTTGTGGTTTTGGCTGCTGTACTCATCGGTGGCGGCATCTTTGGATTCCTGACGTGGCAGGAGCATCAGCGCTCAGAGGCCTATGCCGCCGCCGTGACCTTGATGGACGAAAAACGCTATGAAGAGGCGATCACCGCCTTCGAGGCCCTGGAGGACTACCAGGATTCGGCGCAGATGATCGTCAGATGTCAACACTTCATCGCCTATGGTGCCGCAGTGGAACTCTACGATGCACAGGATTACGAAGAAGCCCTCGATGCCTTCGAGGCTTTGGGCAGCTTCGAGGATTCTGAGGATTGGTGCGAGCAGTGTCGCATGGGTATCGTGTTCGAAGATGCGAGCTCGCTCTTTGAGGCGGGCGACATCGCAGGAGCCCGCGAGCAGTTCGTCATTCTTGAGAACAGGGGCTTCTCTGCAGCCGATGGATGGGTGGAGAAGTGCGACTATCTGTTGGCTGAGGCATTGTTCGATGCAGGTAAGCGCTACGATGCCTACGTGGCATTCCTTGCTTTGGGCGATTACGAGGATGCAGCGGCGCGAGCCGAGGCTTGCAAGGTTTCCGCTCCCTCGACCGGCGAGCTGTGGCATAACGGCAGCTACCCGGACGGGGGTAGCACCATCGAGATAAATTGCGCAAACGTAACAGGTTACTATTACTTCAAGATATACAGCGGTTCTACCGAGGTGGCGACGATGTTCATCAACGGTGGTGGCTCGGTGGCCGTTGACCTGCCACCCGGTGGCTATACCATCAAGGAGGCCACCGGCGCCGACTGGTGGGGCACCGATGACCTCTTTGGCCCGCGCGGTTCCTACTCGCGCATGATCTATGACGATGGAAGCGACTCCTTCTACCTTGCCTGGAACGAGATCGTAACCATCACCCTGAATGTCTCAGACGGTAATGTCGGTTCACAAAACGAAAATCTGGAGAGTTTCTGAGGCGCCCGCCTCGTTACGGAAGCGGGCGCCCTCCGCTCTTTGCTACTTCTTGTGCAAGGTGAGTGTCAGCGACTGGGTACTGTCGAAGCTGGGTTCACCGGACTCATAGGGGACATGGAAACTGCTGATCTGGCGCAACAGTGCCTCATCGGCGGTAGAGAAAGTGATGGCGTAGAGGTACAGTCCGGTTTCGGGATCGAGGCCATTCTCGACGTGCCCGGCAAGCAGAGCAGGATCGAGGTCAGAATCGTCGATGATGAGATCGGGAAGGTAGATCTCCTGCTCGGAGTCTGTGGGCATTCCGTTGATGGCAGGGTCGTCGAACCGGGTGGGCAGGGGAGCGCCATAGGGCTCACAGATAAAGCGTATCGTATTGCCCCGAACCTGATAGTCGCGAAGGATGAGCCCTCGGTCGGGTCCCGTTGGCATCTGTGCGCCGATATCGGTGACCGCATAGCTGCTGCTCCGAGCGTGCGGGGCAATCGTTGTTGGCTGGATGGCGACGCTGGTGATATGCGAGGCCGTCTGCGCCGGGACCACGTATCCCACCTGTAATCCTGTCTGTTGCGCGGATTCCGGCGCGAGCAGCTGAAGCGCCGCGCCATTCTGGTCGAGCAGGGCGACGTCGCGTAAGCCAAGGTAACGCACGCCGTCTGTCGAGTCGCCCTCATGGGGATTGATGACGAGCACCGCGCCAAAGGGCGAGACGGCGAACTTCTCCACATCGAGCGTCCAAGTCTGTCCCTCGATGGTGAACTTGTAGGTGCCGGGTTCGGCGATGTGCGTATAGGGCGAGGCAGCGCTTTTATCCACGGCAACCGCAAATTCCATGATTTCCGGAACGGCGGACGTGAGCACGTGACGTCCATCTGCCGTCGGCTCAATCGTAAGGGTCAGGCTCACATCATCGGGCAGCATCGTGGGGATGAGGTAGCGCGTTGCAGCCTTGAGCACGCGGTTGTCCACGATACCCGCTTCGTTTTCGGCGAAGTAGGCCGTCGAGTCTTTGGCCTCATAACCTGCCCCGCCCTCCGATGCGGCAAGCGTCAGGCCATCAAGTGTGACCGTGGGCTGTCCGGCGAACATGCGCAAGGCATCGACATCTGCGTAGCCCTGTGCAGCCACCGTTCCCAGGTCGACGGGCTCGTCAAAGCGATAGGTGAAAAAGACCGTGACGAAGTTGTCGTCGATAGCAATGGTGTCGAGGGTCACAGCGACTCCTTCGGCAGTGATGGTCTGCCCAACCGTGACGTTAAAGTCCTCCATATTCGGCAGGGTCTCTCCATAGACAGGCACCCCACCCTCAGGCAGCTCTGCAACCTCATTGCTGGTAAAGGAGAACCAGAAGTCGAGGGGGTTCTGCCCCACGATGAGTGCGCTGCCCACCGCATAGGCAGCCGTTCCCGCGAGTAGAGTTCCCGCCATGATGCAGGCTGCGATGAGCATCTTGAAGCGAACGGTGCGAGGCGCAGCGGTTCGCGCTCCCGATGAGGCGGTGAGTTTGCGCGCGGTCAGCTCTCTGATGCGGGCGGTATCAAGGGCGACAGGCTCCAGATCGAGCAGGTCATCCTTTTCGAGGTCATCCTTTTCGAGGTCATCCATGAGTCGGTTCATGGTCAGAATCCTTCCTGTTGAAGATACCCCTTGAGCAGTTTACGACTGCGGAAGAGGCGACTTTTGATCGACGGCTCGGAGTAGCCGGTCGTTTCGGCGAGTTCGTGGATGCTCTGATCCTTGAGGTAATAGCCCACCATCAGGTGGCGATTCTGCTCGTCGAGGATGCCAAGCGCATCGGTGATCAGGGCGTCACGAGCCAGCGTTTCGAGTGGTTCTGGGGGAGAGCCGTACCTCTCCGATTGCCGGGCGGCCAAACCCGGTGCATCCGTCCCGGCAGGCGCAGCCCCCCAACCCGGTGCATCCGCCCCGGCAGGCACATCACCGAAGACATCGTCTGAGGGGATCACTTCAGCCAGGTCGGGCACCGTCATGACCCTGTGCGAACGCTCCCGTGCCCAGTTGAGCGCCTGGTTGCGCGCTACCA
>JAIRXA010000167.1 GCA_031268525.1 Coriobacteriales bacterium
CTCTGATAAAACAGTATATCTGCTGGTCAAGTCCGCTGCATCAACTAACTAGCGCTGTTGTCGACTGTAGTACTTAATCGGCCTATCTGAGCTGGCAATGTGCATTTTTTGCACATTGCTTTTTTCATCAACTTCACCTGCTTTCATGACGTTATTGATGTGCAGTGTGACTCCTGTACGCTCTACTCCAAATAGTTCAGCAATTTGCTGGTGTGTAGGCCAAATGGTGTCTTGATGAGAATCGACACTGAGCGATACATCAACGGAACCAGCTTGATAGATGACAATCTGTTCGTTCTTTTCTCCTCACGTATTGGTCGAAGGTTCGTTCTGAAATATCATGATTCCCATAGCATCAGCCGCAGTGTGGTCGTTCTGCGCAACGGCGTGGGCGTAGATGTCCATGCCCAAGCTAGCGCTGGAATGGCCGAGGCGCTTCCGCGCAGGTAAGCGTCTACTCCTTGAAGTCGATGTTCTGATCCCCCGGTCATCGACAACACGAAACTCTCACTCCTCAAGGAGGGCTTCGCTTTATTCAAATGTCCGCATCTCTGCGCCTTCTCTTACGAAATATTGAGAACGCGCATGAATAAACTACTTCCCATCCCTCTTCTCGGTAGGTCCTAGTTTTAAGGACTCAGATAGTGTATCCACGAAACTTGGTGAAGGCTTTGGCGGAGGAACAGGAGTTGGTGGCTTTGCTGTTGGAGATTCCCCTTTTCCCTGGCTTTCACTGCTGGCATTATTCTTTACCATCGCTTTTCCTTTCCTCATAGTAATAGCAAAACGATGATTTCGGCGCCTACTATCATGACTGAAGCCAGGAACAATGACGAAAATGTTTTATATCGTTGGTGCTTCAGTTTATTGTTTTGATGAGTTGATTCGGCTATGACACAGTATTGACTCATGAGTGCCTCTTCTATATCGCACTGCATTAATTCCTTTTGCGTACCCTCTTGAGAGTAATACTCCACGTAATTCTCCGTGTAATAATGATCCAATTGCATGAAGTAATTGTTCAGCATTTTTGGACTGATTGTTTGATACTCATAGCCGTAGAACGTTTTCCAGCAATACACTAATGCCACGATGAAGACGACGAGTGAAAGCAATGCGGGAGTAACGTGCAGCCACCATTCATTCGAAAACCTACAAATTGCTCTGAGTTGCCCCAATAGAAAGCCAAAGCCCGCAACGTAGACTGAAATGAAGCCCAAGGCGGTAGCAATCTTGCTATTAATGGAGTCTCTTAGAGAAAACTCAAATTCATAGAATTCCTTGAATATTTGCAGTAATGACAACATCTCTACTCTTCCTCAAAACCTGACGAGCCCTCAAACTTGAGGTTAGCGGCATTTTCCTTGATCGTACGCATTTCGCCTTCGCTGAAGCCTTCTGGCTTGGTGGCTTGAATCTCCAGGGAGATTTCCAGTGAGGCTCCAGCGGCTGCCAGGCGTTCCAATATCTCGCGGTTGATTGAGGCCAGCTCCTTGGCGTAGAGGTTGGAGCTGATCTTCACAGCTCCAAAGTAGCGGGTATTGCTTGGCGGCCGGGAAGCGGACTCCGTTTCGTGAGTAGCCTCAGTGCCGCCGCTACCGCCAGCGTTGGTGTCAGCAGCAGGAAACTCGACCCCGGGAGTCTCCATAGTCGGCAGAACAGCAGCGGCCAGCTGCGTCTGCGCCACGTCCCAGTCCACAAGCAGCGTCTTGTCACTCACCTGCAGGTGTGCGGATGCATCGGGCGGCACTATCAAGCCGATGTAGCGTCCAGTCTCGGCATTTTTATCGGTGGCGATGGCAAAGCGCTCGTCTATCTGTGTCTCAAAGGTGATGGTGTTCAACGCACCCTCTATCGCCCTGTCTAGGACACTCCGGTCAAGCAGACGATCCATGTAGAGGTACTGCGTGAAGTAGCCCCAGAGCTCGCCGACGCTCACATCACCGCGCTGCCAAACGTTGGCCAGCTCCTTGTGCAAGGTCCAGCCCAGGGAGCTGGCAGCGTAGTCGCGTACCAACTGTTCGTCTCGGAAGAGCTTGATAGTTACGCGCTTTGCCAAGCTATCCCCAGCACCCTCGGAAACCTTGACGAACTCCAGGGTGAAGGGCTTGGCGGGGTCGGCTTGCTCGGGGTAGCACGACCAGACATAGGTGGAGTCGATCATGCTGTCAACCTTGGCCGTAAGCTCTCTCACGCGATTCCTTGCCTGAGTCTGTTGTTGAGTGGTCAGGTCAAGCGCCTCGGATGCAGAGTCCACGTACTTCCAGCCCAGGTACTCGCGCACTGAGGACTCCAGGCCATCCAGCACGGTGCCGTCGGCGAGCAAGAACACCAAGGTGTTGCGATGAGCACGCTGCCCTGAGCCCTTGGATTCGACGGCCTTACGCACCCACTGAGTGGTACTATTCTCCTCGCCCTGGGAGCTGCGTTTGTAGGTATAACGCGGATGGACGATGACCAGGCGGGCGGAGTCCGTGTCGGGAATGTCCACTCCCGACTCTGGCGCCACGTGCACGCGGTCAAAGGCATCACGGCGCTGCCCCTGCAGCCCCAGCCTACGCACAATTTCGTTGTAAACAACCTCTGGGTCTTCACGTAGCTGTTCGGCCCTATCACGGGCTGCCTTGGTGATGGAAGCCTGCGTATCAAACCAGTAGCGTTCATTCTCCACATAGAAGAATGTCGAGTTCTGCAAAAGCAGGTCCAAGGCCGTACCAAAGTTACCCAGAGCGTCGCCCGGAATGGCGCATCCCAACCAAACCCGTTGCTTGTCCAGCCCACGATGCGCCGAGCGAGCCTTGGGAGCTGCCCCCATAAACACCGTGCGAGCGATGCGCCGCGTTATGTGGCGCTGCCCCAAATTGGTGCGCGAGCGGTCGATGTCAGATGCGGTGGAGTTGCTGCCGTCGATATCGGCATCGATAATCGGCTTCCAGGAGTCCTCAAGATACTGTGTCAGATCGGTGTTTACTGCGGTATCGTCCAGCGGCACCGAGCATGGCATTATCAGCGGTGAGTTGTCGTTGGACGCCCAGAGTGCATGGACGATGCTGTTCACGAGCTTGAGCACACCACGGGTGCGCTGAAAGCGCTCCAACGTCGACCAGTCCTCATAGAGGCGATCCAGGAGCTCAGGGTGCATCGGATAGGATGCCACGATACGCCGTTCGTAGTCGTCTGTCTGCGATGATGCCTCCCGGGGGAATGAGGCCATGTTGTCGCGGTACATCTTGGTAAAGACCTTAGCGGTAGCGTATATCGCCGTCTGCCCCACTAAGTCAGACTCCTGGAAGAGCCTACGTCGCACTATCTCAAAGGACTCGTCCTTGCTGGATGGCCGCCATTGGTCGGCTACACGGCGGATGACGTTTTGCAGACGCTCCAGCGCCTTCTGGCCGTTCTCTCCGCCAACCTCGATATCGTTGCCAGCCGTGCCAACGCTGCCCGTGTCCGATGCCGGTATGGAGACGATGAGCATCGCCCCCGGCGTTGCACGTATCACCTCCGTGAGGTTTTGCGCAAAGGTGAACTGCGTGTCAAAGGTACCCGCCGGGTATTCGCGCCCCACCAATTGACGAGCATAAGCCACCCACTCGTCGATGAGTATCAGGCAGGGGGAGTATCTGGAGATCAGCGTGCGCAGGGCATCGCCCGGATTGGTGCCTGTCCTGTCGGCATCGGCCACCAACTCGTAGCCCTCGCGTCCGCCCAGCTGCCAAGCCAGCTCGCCCCAGAGGGTGTGCACCTCAGTGCCGTCGGCCTGCACGTTGGGTGAGCCTGCCTGCAGGTAAGTACCCACCAGCACGGCCCGGCGTACTCCCATATCCGCCACATCCACATCGCCGCAACTGCCCACCAGCTCCTGTAGCTCCTGCGGGAAGCGCTCCGTCGGTGTGCCGCCAAACAGGTGGTATAAGGCCAGCATGGAGTGTGTCTTGCCGCCGCCGAAGTTGGTTTGCAGGTTGACGACGGGCGACGCTGATGTATCCCCACTCAGGCGTTTGATGGCGCGAGACAGCAGGTCGTACAGCCCCTCGGTTAAATAGGTGCGGTTGAAGAACTCCACCGGGTTGGCATACTCGGCGCTCTGGGTGCCGCCGTTGGCTACCAGGAACAGGTCGGCCGCAAACTCCGAGGCGTTGAAGTTGCCGCTAGCCACGTCCTCATGCGGACGTATGACATCGCGCCAAGGTCTCACACCAGTGCCGGAAGGAATGTCGATATGGTGACGCACCACCGTGCGTGTAGCCTCGGCGGTGACGCTGCGCTGCAGGCCGTCGCGCAGTTTACGCACATCGGCGGCGGAGTCATTGGCGTCCACGGCATGAAGTAGGCGTTCGATGGTGTCCAGCGCCCGCAGGGCATCTTCCGAACTGATAGGCTCGTTGTGTGCCCAGACGTTGCGTGTCTCGCGTAGCTCCGAGGCAAAGCCCTGCTGTCCGCGCGAGAGCACGTCTTTGAAACAAAAGCCCTTCTCGGTGATGGCGCGCAGGTGCGTGGAGACATCGTTTTTCGACAGGGTATAGTTGAGGTTGATCTGCCGCGACCATAGCTCGTTCCAGTCAAGTGAACTAAACTCCCGCGTCATGGCTTCATCCACCACGTCATACAGCCCCTCGGCAAGCAAATCCAAGCCTTTACCGACCCTCTCTCGGTTACTCAATGCCATGGTGCCCCCTAACCTCTAAAGTCCATTTGCGTTTGCGTTTCTTTTTGAACTGCTCTAGTCGCGGCTGCACGAGACTGTTCGCTCAGGTCGCCCCAGGAACCTACGAGACTGTTGAAGAGCAGGGCATCCTCGGCGTTGCCCTTCTTCTCGGCTTCATGATAGAGCAAAAAGCCCAGTTCCTTTACGGCATCAAGACTGACTTTGGTCTGTACTCTGGGGAGAAGGGCGGCGACCTTCTCAGCACCATTCGTCACCATGATGCCAGACAGACGCACAACGGCCTCCCAAATGCTGATCTGTGTGTCGTCGTCCGGATTCCAATCGCTTGTCAGCTCACTGGGCGCCAGTAGCCGTGCCTTGCCACCGCGCGTCTCAAAGATGCCGCCGCGCTCCAGGTGCGGGATGGATGTGTCCGTGGAGCGCGAGAGCTGGTCGGCAATACCGGAGTCCGCCTTACCCCAGCCGTAGGAACGGTACCACTTGACCGCGAAGCGCGTGTCTGGGTCGAAGTCGGTCTCCTGCTCGTTTAAGACCTCGTCGAGCGTCGAGTTAATGAGCAGCAATGCGTCGCGTACGCTCATATCGCTGCCGTCGGCCTCGCGCACCCGTGAATATCTGGAGAAGACCGAGATGCCCGGCCCGATAGCCGCCTGCGCCAGGTCGACCGGTGCGATGCTGCCCTGCATCATGGCGGCAAGGGCCTGTGGCAGCTCCTGCTTGAGCGCCGTGATGAAGGCGCGGCGTGTGGTGGCTTCGGTGTTTTCTGGACGTGGGCGACAAGCAAGGACGATAGAGGACGCGAGGGCGTTGGATCCGATGTTGCGCATCCGGTTTGCCAACTCACTGCGCACCGGCCAGGTGGCAGTAATTGTCCAGCCAGCTTGTATCAAACCGTCCAGCAATGTATACCAACCAGTGGAACTCGTGCCATCGCTTTCCGAATCCTGCTGTTTATAGGCATAATACACCGTGATCAGCAAGTCGCCTCTGCCAGTTTGTCTGATGGAACGGAAGACCTTGTTGAATCCATCAATGAAAAACTGCCGTGCCTTCTCTTGGCTTCCGTGCCTGAATGGCTCAGCGACAAGCTCCTCCGCCTTTGGTGTCAGAATAGTTGATATCGCTCTTGGCAGGATAAGGTATAGTGTCTTACTGAGCCAAACATAGAAGAAATCAGAGAGGTCTGCATAATCAATGTTATCGTAGTATGGTGGGTCTGTTGAGACGCATAAGCCCCTGTAATTTCTTGTAGATGCATTGGCTTGCATTACTTCACCATTCGGATATCCAGGCAGCATGTCTATCACTCGCGTAATCCATTCGATTTGACCAGCGTAATTCCCTGTCGCATTCGAATAAGGATTTGATTCGGAGTAATCCCAGACCATAGGTATCGCTTGTCGTCCAAACACGTTTCGCAAGCTCTCTCGACTAGTGTCCCAACTACAATTTGATGAACAACGATCCGCAAGTCGGCTAATCGCCAGAGCAAGATAAAGTGCAATTGCGTCGGAATATGCTAGTGCTTCTGTACCGCCAAGCTCAAGCGCTTCGCCGCGCGCTAACCCAGCAGTCAACGCATCATCGAATACCTTTTTACGGGCTTGCATTACAAGATTGCAAAGGGTCATCAGCGTCGTCAGTTGCCTGTTAGTAAATAAATCCGCCCACTTCTTAAACCCATAGTTTTGCACCCGAAAACCCAGCGCTTGCTCAGGGAGGCTTTCAGTTGGCGCATCGTCAGGCTTCGGCACATCTGCGATAGCTACCTGCTCATCATTCGGTGATAGGTACAAGCGCCCACGCTCACCCTCGCAGACGATGGCAATCATGTGCGCACCCATGCGCCCTTGGCGCGACTCCTCGCGGATGTACTCAAAATCGATGGGGGTACCATCGCCGACGGCAACAGCACCGGTGCGCGTTATCGTACCATCATCCTGTCCTTTCGGACCACGATTGTCACACCGTACACAGTACGTTACTCTGCCATCAACAACCTTCGCTTCTATCCAAGCCTCATGCCCCTTTTTCTTGCTCAACCACCAGCTACGCACCAGCGGTGTCTCAATAGGATTCGCCGGGTTGGGGCTCTTCGCCGTCCGTGCCCAGATCCAGGCAATAACGGTGTGCTCTTTGCCATTCTCATCTACGGCCTTGGGATACAGGTGCCCCACCTTTTTGAATGCCTCATCGCGTAGCCATTTGCCATAACAGCGGATGTCCTCTGCCAGCCCCTCGGCACGGTTCCAGCGTGTGCGCTTCTCCGCTTCTGGATGCACAGGTGGCATCCCGGCAAACTTGGGCGGTATCTCGATCAGCGCCTTGTTGATCAGCACGGCCACGGGGTTCAGGTCGCTGGCGTGCGCTTCCAGCCCCAGGCGCTGCGCCTCCAAGGGTATGGTGCCGCCGCCCGCGAAGGGGTCGAGCACGGCGGGCAGCTCGCCGTTATTGGATTTGCGTATCTCCTCCGTGGCCTGCTTGAACAATTCCTCGTTGTTGATGTTCTCCCACTTGACCAGCTCCTCGATCAAGCGGTGTAGCCGCTCACGCTCCACATCCTGCTCTTCCACCGTCGGGAACAGCTCCGGGTGCGCCGAGGGATCGTCTACCAGCTGCGCGAACAGCACCGCCCGTGCCGTAGCCAGAGGCCGCCTTGCCCACCATAGGTGCAGGGTGGACGGGTGGCCATGCCGAATGCTCTTCTCCCGCGCCGATTCCTTGTTGATGGCCTCCAGCGGCAGCCCGACCTCGATGAGCTTTTTCTTGTATGTTGTAGTGTTCAATACCAATCCTTCCAAGGGCAAGATGCAGTATCCCAAAGACTCCCTTATAGACCAAGTACCTCTACGATTCGTTTCTTTTTCACATCAATTATCCGCTTAATAAACTGATCAAACCCTTCTGACGGATAGCAGGGATTCCTCCCCTCCATTCTGGTAAGAGCATCGAGTTGCTTGCTGAGAGAATCAATATCTCTTGTTATATTTTTATTTATGGACGCGTATAGACATTGCAATTGCTCGAGATGTTCTCGCAGGTCAAGTACGACAGATGACGAGTACTGCGATTCTATTCTTCGGTTAATAATCTTTTCTATCTCAGTTGCGTTTGCTTTAACACACTCAGTGCCTCTTCTCGTAAAAATGTCACCTTCACAAATCCCATCACCATCGCGTTTTGCAATGTACGGTATTACTTCTGGATGGTCTTTAATAATCAGTACCTGGAACAATTTGCCTGCCAGCTTCTCATACTCAGACCCCTCAAACTGAAGATCGTGTAGTTGTAGCTCAGGGTTTAGCAAATCGGGTATTAGGTTTTTGATGCTATCGAAAGCATCGCTTTTATTCTTTAGGCTAGATAAACCAACATATTCAAACTGACCGCCCTTTTCTTCCACGCCAAATACGATCATTCCTCCGCCAGAATTCCCAATGGAAAGAACAATTTTTGCCAGCTTTCCTTTTTCAATCCATTCTTTCTTGAAATCCAGATTATTCTGCTCGCCTGTATGAGTCTGGATAAACTCTCGAAAAGACTCACGGTTAGGCTGATTGAATAACTCATACCAAGTATCCTTATTAGAAATCATGATAACTCCTTAATAAACTATTCGGAACTGGTCATCTAGGGCTCTGTCCGCGACTCCAATACTCATCCCACTTCTCGATGAACTTCTGTGTGGTGGGAGATACCTCTATGTTGGCAAAGGCGTTGCCTATGTAGCGGATGCTGTCCTTGTCTGGCGAATCTGGGTCTACCTCCACCAACACGAGGCGGTGGCGCTCCTGCTGGGTCTGGGCGAAAATGACCTCGTTGGCGGTGATGATAAACTCATCAGAGCCTTTGATGCGACCTTTGACCTCCAGGAAGTAGACACTGCCCTTGCTATCTGTGGAGCGGATGTCGTACCCGGGGTTGTTGCGAGCTTGCTCTACCGGGGTTCTGCCGAGCTGCTGCTCTGAGGCTAATGCAAGATTGACGGCGCGGCGCTCGACCTGCTCTGTCTGGCGGGTAAAGGCGCTTGGTGACACTTGGTCATTGGGGATTTCTTGAGTTGCGGCTTGCAGCAGGCGCTCTGGGATGACGACTGCGGCACCTCTGATAACGGCCGGGGTGGCAGCTAAGAGCGCCATCTGGTCAAGTTGCGTCATACGCTCATCCAGACGTCGCTCCAAGCGTTGGGCGTGTTCAAGGGCACCTCTGGCGGTACGCTTACCGGTCTTGCCGTCACGCTCCTGCTCAGCCAGCCGCATCTGCTCGGAGTACCAGAAGTTAATCTGATCCTCCAGTCTTGCTTGCACCTGGGTACGGATACGTTCAGCCTCGTAGCTGGCAAACGCCTTCAGCTCGTCCAGCCTGGGCTGCAGGCTGTTCTTATACGCCCAGGCGCTGACTTGATTCTCATGGTCTGCCGTCAGCCAGGGTTGGCCTTTGATAGCCTCGACCGCTGTCTGCTCGTCGGGCAACGCCTTGCGGTAGTCCAGATAGGGCGGGGTGTGCATAACGTAGGCCGCATCTGCCTCCGTCAGTTCGATATAGTCGAAGTGCCTGGATACCGTATAACCCAGGTGAGAGTTGTCAATCTTCTGTTCGACCGCATAGAGCAGCGCAGCTTCACTGGCTTGCGAGTCGGTGTCGTCGATGAATACCGTTCCCCGTCTAAGAACGGGGCTGAGGTCTTTGATGGTCAACTCGATGACTGCCCGGAGCAAGGGATGCCCGGGTGCAATGAGGGCGGGGCGGAGTGTCTCCTGGCCCTCCAAAAAGCTGCTCTCAAAGCTTATGCGCTCGTATTCGTCTGCAAGCGGCAGCCAACGATTGAACTCCTTGGCGGCATCACGCACCCGCTTGGGGACGCGGGTAAGC
The DNA here is from genome assembly GCA_031268525.1 of Coriobacteriales bacterium. Lineage (GTDB taxonomy): Bacteria > Actinomycetota > Coriobacteriia > Coriobacteriales > UBA8131 > JAIRXA01. Next base: position 9,542 of record JAIRXA010000167.1, read on the forward strand.
TGGTAGCGTCCGCGTTCACGCTTATGGATGCGTCCACCACAGCGCTCAAAGGCCGGGATGAAGTAGTTCTGGATGTAACCGGGCTGGAGTCTGCGCTCACGGGCCTGCTCCATACGCATACGAATGACGTCGATGTCCTTCTGCGATAGTATCTCCGCATTCAGTGCCCGCTCCTCCAGCAGTTCCTTCAAGCCGTTGCTGACTGCCTCGTCGATAACCTTCTCCAGCTTGACCTTCGTCTCAGGGCGATCGCCCTCCAGGATGGCTTCGAGTATCAGGTCTTTCAGCGACTTGTTGCCAAAGACGCATCTGTCTCCCAGCACGTTGAAGACCTTGCCGTCATAGGCACGTCCCATACTCGTGAGTTTATCCAGCAGGCGTTTGTAGACATCGCCCTCGCGGGTCTTTTCAGCCAACAGATTCCAGAGGTGGCAGACCTGTTTTTGGCCGATGCGGTGAATGCGCCCGAAGCGCTGCTCGATGCGGTTGGGGTTCCAGGGCAGGTCGTAGTTAACCATCAGATGCGCCCGCTGCAGGTTCATGCCCTCGCCAGCGGCGTCGGTGGCCAGCAGCACTATCATGTGGGGGTTGTGGAAGAACTGCTCCTGGATGTGCTTGCGTAGCTCGCGGGGTGTACCGCCGTGGATGGTCGCAATGGCTTCGTCACGCCCCAGCAAAGTCTGGATCTTCCTCTCCAGGTATCTGAGGGTGTCACGGTGCTCGGTGAAGATGATGATCTTATGTGGTGAGCCGTTGCTGGTGCCGATGATTACCTGCTCCTCCAGCACGCGCCTGAGCTCTGCCCACTTGGTGTCGGTGTCTGATAGGCGGACGCGCTTGGCTTGAGCGATGAGTTCCTCGAGAAGGGCGATCTCCGCTTGGTACTCCTCGACGGTGTTGGCGGCGGTCGCCTGGTCGACAACATTGTCTATGGTGATCTCCAGGCGGATGCTCTCCTCGTAGTCCAGGTCATCTTGGAGGTCGTCTATTTCCTCGAATGTCAACTCAGGGAGGCTGTCGTCGTCGCCCGTAGGGGGAGAGCCGCCACATCTGATGTCTTTGATGCGGCCCTCCAGCCTGTTGCGCCTGCGTTCCAGAGTGCGCAGTACCGCCTCAGGGCTGGACGCCAGGCGACGCTGCAACACCGTGAGGGCAAATCCGATGTTGTTGCCACGTCTGCGGTCGCCCTGACTGGCGATCTTCTCCGCCAATCCCATCCCTGTGCGCACATAGTCGGTGACCTCCTCATAGAGATCCTGCTCATCCGGCGAGAGGTCGTAGGCAATCGTGTGCGCAAACCGTTCTGGGAACAGCGGTTTGCCATCAAAGGTCAGCAGCTCCTCTTTGATCATCCGGCGCATGATGCCCTCGGTGCTGGTCTTGTGGGTGCCCTCGCGGTACTTGCCCTCAAAGCGGTCGCGGTCGAGAAGCGACATGAACAGCTGAAAGTCCTCCTCGCTGCCGGAGTGCGGCGTAGCTGTCATTAAGAGGAGGTTCTGTGCGGTTTCGGAAAGAACCCTGCCCAGCGCGAAGCGCTTAGTGTACTTGACGTCGCCGCCCCAAGACGAGAAGTGGGCGCTCATGCGGTGTGCCTCGTCCACGATGGCCACGTCCCAGCTCACGTTTTGCAGCTGTTCCAAGATGTCCTCGCTTCTGGCCAGCTGGTCCATGCGGGCTATGAGGTAGTCGTGTTGCTTGAAGACGTTTAGGCCCTGTGCCGTGTCGACCATCTTGCGGGAGAGTATCTCGAAGTTCAGGTCAAACTTATCATGCAGCTCATCGCACCACTGCTCCACCAGGCCGCCGGGGACAACGATGATGGCACGGTCGCAGTCCGAGCGCAAAATCAGCTCCTTGAGGTACAGCCCGGCCATGATGGTCTTGCCCGCGCCAGGGTCGTCGGCCAAAAGGAAGCGAAGCGGTAGCCTGGGCAGCAGCTCCTCGTAGACCGCCCTGATCTGATGCGGCAGCGGCTCGACTGCCGAGGAGTTGACGGCCACAAAGGGGTCATAGAGCGCGGCGTACTTGATGCGTTGCGCCTCTGCTACCATGCGGAACTCGTCAGCGTCGCCTTTGAATGCCGGGGCGTGTTCGCTCTCGGCCACAAGCATAAGCCTCTGTGCGTCCTCTGCACTGATGTACTGCTCGCCAAGGTTGCCGTCCTCAATGAGCTTCTTCTTATACGACAGCGGTTCTGGCATAGTTTACTCGCATCTCTTGTCTGATAGCTTGTCGAACAGCTTATTGGCATCACTGGCCAGAGCATTGATTTCGGTTACCAGCAAGTCCATATCCGTCTGAGGAAACTCAGTATTGGGAGCTCGATTGTTTCGGATGCGCCTAGCGTTAGATAGAGCCACATCAGTTTTGGCTATCAACAAGGTCGCATCAAAGCCATCTTTCGTGTACGTGCAATGCTTGCGCAGCTCATGCTCTACCTCACGACATTTGACCATGTATTTCGTTGTATACTCAAAATGTAAGAGGAACCAATACTCAATGCTGGGCGCATTGATGGCCAGGTTGAGCTTATGTGCCCGAGCTTTATCAAGAGCTTCAGATAAATGTTCGCGTTGGTCTTCGGTGTCAAATACCAACCATGCCTCGTCAAAAGCAGGCTCATGGTTCTCCCTATTTCGGGTCAAAGTACAAATCGCTGTATCAACAATAGTAATTGGGTCACTGCCGTTTGAAGGGTAAACAACAACCGATCTTGTGGATATTTGAAGTTTGGATAGCAGCGCATCAAAATAACGGGGTTCGGTCACTGTTCCCTCTGTTACTACTAAAACCCGTTTGCCTGGCTCCCTGAATGCTTTGCGCCTTTTGTAGGACTTTTTGTAGGACTTGGGTCTCTTCATGAGAGTGCTTTTCCTTGCTCAAGGCCAAAGAATCGCGGAACAGCTGGCACGGCATCATATCTTCCTACCAAGTATCCATCGGCGACTGTCTCCTTCTTTCTGGGTTTATAGTCCGAAAGTGGGTAAAGCAAAGAACTACCGTCGTACCTCTTCTTGATGAACCAAATTTGGTCACGTCGCAATAAACCGTACTCCAGTACCGTCGTATCATGCGCAGTGAAGATCAGTTGGGCACCGCTTTTGTTTATCAAACTGTTTTGGAAAAGCCTGACAAGTTCCTGAACAAGCAGCGGATGCATTGAGGCATCGAGTTCGTCAATGAGTACTGTCTTGCCGTTTTCCAATACATCAACAATCGGGCCAGCTAGCTCAAAAAGCCTTCGGGTGCCAGCGGATTCCTCATCGTAACCGAATTGATGCACGGCATCTTGGCCTTGATGGGTAAACTGGACTGTCTTCCAGTCTTGGTTCTTTAACTGCTCAAGCATGTCTGGAGAAAGCATAGGAACAATCTCGGTGAGAAACTCAGGTGCTGGAGCTGACACAACCTCGCTTTTGACAATACCGAAATCAGCTTTCTTGATAATATCAGTGAATTTGCTACGCATCTCATCAGTGCCCGACTCGCCATCTAATAGATTTGTCGAGTAGTTCCTTAATAAATCCTGAGGAACTTCAGGTGCTCTATCGATAATGGCGAGCTGATCTGCAAACCAATGAGCAACTTGTTGGACACCAGAGTGGTTTAACCTAATAAGCAGTGAGAGAAATAAGGCATCATCGCGCACTATGCCAGTAATCTCAGATGGAACATCGAGATACGTTGGATGTGTTGTCATCTTGGTACGATTTGTCGCTTGGTCAAAATGTCGAGAATACCATTGTTGTTGTCTGCCCTTTGGATAAGCTGACAACGACTCCTCGAGTACAGTAGTGCGGTTATGACTTAAAAAGTATTCGAATCGCACTTCCTGCGCGACAAATGTCAGATGATACTCTGTAGGTTTTGTGCGCATATCCTTACCAAGTCTGTAGGGAGAATACAGCAGCCCATTCCCAGGCTGTTGGCTAAAGGACATCTGTATCATTTGTTGAAGCAAGCCCAGCGCCTGAATCATTGAAGTCTTCCCAGAAGCATTTGCTCCCAGTATTACCGAGCAAGGTAGATAGTTTAGATTGCTCAGTCCAGGCAATTCCTTTCTAATAAGTGATTCGTTTAATTCGGAATAGTAATTGCTGGCTACCAGTGAAAGGGTTTGCTCATCGCGTAGAGACTTGAAATTCTTAACCGAAAACTCAATCAACATTGGTGTCTCCTCTTATGAAATGACAAGTCGGTTTATTATAATAACACTTCATCTCATTATTTGCGGGTTTCGCTCAAAAAACAAGTTATAAATATCTAAAACTTCGATGCTGATCCCGATATTTACGACTTAATGGTGATTTGCTCCTCGATTCTAATAGTCATCCCATTTCTTAATGAACTTCTGTGTGGTGGGAGATGCCTCTCTGTTGGCAAAGGCGTTGCCGATCTAACGAATGCTGTCGTTGTCTGGTGAGTCTGGGTCGACTACCGTTCGCGCTCTGGTCGCAACGCCCACAGACAGTGCGAAAGTTGCCTACCACCGTCCCGCTCCCGTCGAACCGCTCTACCCTCAACTTGCGTTTCGCACAGACAAGGTGCCACGCTGGTGTATGCATGGTTTACTTGCAATAAGCGTTGCGTGCGTTAATCAAGAGACGGATTGCACTGGATGAGAACCTTCGGATAAC
>JAIRXA010000011.1 GCA_031268525.1 Coriobacteriales bacterium
ACACTCGAACCACGGGACAAGTCGCTCACAACTCTGGTAAACCCCTGGAGAAAAGGCCCGTAGGCATGTGCATTTGCAAAGCGCTGAACAGCTTTATAGGTGATATTGCCGGCATTCAAATCAGGAAAGATCAAGATGTTTGCCCTTCCAGCAACGTCGCTCTTTTCGGGCAGCTTTTTAGACGCCACTGCAGGCACTATCGCAGCGTCGAGTTGCAGCTCACCATCGATAGAAAGCCAGGGAGCGCGCTGCCGCACGATTGAGAGTGCTTCTCGGGTAGTATCTGCCCTTGGATGCCTGCTGCTCCCCTTGGTAGAAAACGACAATAATGCAACTCGTGGATCCCAGGCAAGAAGCTTACGCACGGTATGGGCGGTAGCAATTGCAATGTCGGCGATATCAGATGGACTGGGATCGACGCATACGCCACAATCAGCAAAGACAATGAGTTCTTCTTCCGATCCATTGTACCCCGGTATCTCCATGAGAAACATACTTGAAGGCGTTACGATACCCTCCTGCATACCCACGATGGCCTTGGCGGCAAAAATCACGTCGGCGGTGGAGTGGGCCAGCCCTGCAACCATGGCATCGACTTTTCCCAAACGTAGCAGCATGGCCGCATAATATAATGGTAGTGTCAGTCGCTTACGTACAAGGCTTTCCGGAAGGGAACCTCCGCCTGCAACATAGGAAGCTGCAAGTTCAGAAGCGGGCACAGCTTGAGGTAATGGGAGCACCTGCACGCCTTCAAGGCTGATATTGTGTTCTTTTGCAAGCATGTCAATGTGCGTAGAATCTCCTATCAAGATGGGGTGTGCAATACCACGATGTGCAGCCAAGCCGGCAGCAGCCAAAATGTCAGGTTCGGACGCCTCGGGAAAGACAAGGAGAGAAGGGGATTTTTTTGCACGAGCGGAAAGATTCTCCATGACTTTGCTTTTCATAAAGAGTCCTTTCAGATAAATGAAATTGGGAGTGTAGGCATTTCCTTGGACTACGCCTAAGCTGCAAGGCCAAGAAAATACCCACATCCCTACCTGACATTATGCCTGTCAAGTAAGCCTCGCAATACTGTGTACAGCGAGGCTTGCGAATAGAATGTTTATTGCTCCCCGGTTTGATCGAGCTGCACGGCGACGGTCTTAAACCCATCGTGCTGGATGGTCATCAACTTGCCAGGCATCGGCATCATGGAGCGAATCTTTTCATAGTCCTTTTCTTTTAAACCTAAAACTATCGTATTGATTTCAGGCCCTTCTTCAAGTGTGGCCTCACCGATGTGATACGGAGCGTAGGGCTTGAAGTCGGAGTTGGCCAGCGCTGGATTCAGGTCGATGGCATCGGTGACGGTCACACTGCCGGACACTTCGGTCCATTCCAGATCAAAACTGCCGCATTCACCACAGGTTGGCAAGGGCGGGAAGTGAACATGGCCGCAGGATGTGCATTTTAAAGCAACAAACCTGCCTTCATCGAGGCCGTCGTAGAAGCGCTTGGTAACGGGTTGCGGTTTGAACATGGGATCACCTCTCTTTAGCCTTGGGTACGAAGCATCGTCGCTATGGAGCTGTGACTGCCGCCCCAGCCCCACAACAGTGCGGTATGTGGCTGCTTTTTGATTTGTCGTTGTCCGGCCTGACCACGCATCTGCAAAACAACTTCCTTCAGGTTCGCCAAGCCGGATGCGGCATAGGCGTGCCCACGCGACAGATAGCCACCGTCAGCGTTTATCGGATGGCAGCCATCGTATGCGGTTTGCCCTTCCAGAATGGCGCCGTAGCCGTCGGTTCCGAGGTAGCCCAACAGCTCAAGTGTTTCGAGAATCTCGCCGGCATGCATGTCGCAACACTGCAGGTAATCCAGCTCATCGGAGTGTATGCCCGTGAGCTCGAGGACCGAGTCGATGGCGACCTTGGTCTGCTTGAGCATGTAGTGTGGAACGCCCGTAGAATAGCAGCCCACTCCACAGCCCAAGATCTCAACAGGCTTCTGCTTAAAGCTATCGGCAACATCTGCTGCGCACACGATGATGGCAGCTGCGGCGTTTACGCGCTTGGACATATGACTCACGCGCAGATAATGGCTCATGTGGGGGTTGTACTTGGATCGCAGGTAGTCCATCTCATTGTCGAAACCCATTTCGGTAGCCAGTTCGGAGTACAGTTTACGCTGGTTGGCGTGCGGGTTCAGGCTGGCGTTACGGCGCGTTGAGATGGCATAGTGACTCAGAATATCGTCGATCGTCTGGTCGGACAGGTTATGCTTGCTGGCATAGTAACGCATGTCCATATCGAACACCATATTGTTCGACGCGCCGTCAAAGCGAGCGTACGCCGGGTCGTTCAGTGTGCCCGAAGCATCGAAGCGTGGCAGCTCGTTAATGGGTTTGAGCATATGTGCCGGCTGGTTTGCCAAGGAGCCAAACTCGCTCATCTCAACACTGCATATGAGTACGATATCGCTCACGCCAGAGGCAACAGCCTTGGCCGCCTCTTCGATGGCAATGTATCCTGAAGCGCAGCCTTCTTCATGACGCTGGACGGGCTTGCCGGTCATGCCAATCCAGTCGGCCAAAGCTACATGAATAGAGGTGCTGTTGCCCATGAAGGGCCACATACTGAAATTGGGTACTATAAGCTGGTCGATCTGCCTGGGATTTATGCCCGCGTCCTCCATGGCATCCTGGGCAGCCCAGGTGAACAGTTCGTGCCAGGAGAGTTCGGGGTCAGTGGTGAAGTCGGTTTGCCCGACACCGATGATTGATACGGGACGCGCGTACCTCTTCTTTCCGCTCATATGAATCCTTCCTTTCACTCATCCTATCAGACGATGGGTCTTTCGTTCGTAGTGTCAGTTGCCAAACTCTGGGAACAGGGCCGCCACGGCATCGGCGTCCATGTCTTCAACATCGTCTGAAGATGCTGCCGGTGCGTTCGTGGCAGCAATCTCAGAGCTTGGCCCAGGTGCGGCCTCGTCAATCGCCGCCTGAGTGCCGAGCTTCTCCTCTACCAGGGCGACGACAGTCGCAAGGTCCCTGCAGCCCATGATGTCACCGGGGTCGAGATAGTCGAGATCGAACTCTTCTTCGATTGATGCGGCGACCATCATCGCGTGCTCCGACGTGAAATGAAGGTCACCGAAGAGCGTATGCGTGGGTTCGGCAATAAGCTCCTCAGCAGTCTTGATCGCGGATGCCGTAGCGAGTTCTTCTGCTACAAACTTTAATATCTGCTCGTGTGCTATCATAGATGTACCTCCTTATCATCTTGTATCTGTTTGCCTGGCAAGCGCCCTTGCCCGGACCGTACACCACCTTCCACGCGTATCAGAAACGAGGCATACAGGGGCTACGGTAAAGCTCCTGTTCACTCAGAGAAATGCTATTGACGATTCGGCGTACAGGGAAGAACACTTTGCGAGAAAGTGTCCAGAGATTCAATGCAATGAATTGTTCCGTAGCGGTCCTTGCGTGGTAGGTTCCAAAATCATCGCTGCTCTCCAAAGTCCTTTTCAGGTTTCAGTACTACTTGAGGGCGGTGTATTGCAAGTCCCTACAGGTGGACGGGCTGACGCCTACTCCTGCCATCATAGATTCTGGACATCAAAAAGGAGTCAGTTATGGCGAGTAAGGCAGTCCGACATTTTTCATCCAAGAAGTTCCGACAAGACATGAAAAGGGTTGGTTCTGATTCAGTACCGTTTGGCAACTCAACACCCACAGAAATAGTCATCCAACGCATTGAAAGGGCTCGTTCCTCAAAAGCGGATACAAAGTCTCAGGGTTCGCATCAAAGTCTATAGCCAGCGTTTGGGACAACACACATGACGCAGAACGAGGAGCCGCTCAAGAATTGGTACGCAAAGACAGTGATGGAAGTGTTGCCATTTTGCCTGCAGCGAAAGATATTGCATGGATTCATACGTATCTGCTGGATAAGTAACTATTCGGTTTCCGAAACCTAAAATGCTTCAGTACCGTTATCGACTACGCAGGAATGAAAACGACCGTTTCCATATAGGTGGTCGCTTTCACGATATCGATGGCAGTAACGGCTCTTTTGTCACAATTTTTGGCTTACGAGTGTCACGAGGCGCGAATTATCGGACACTGGTGGCAGGAGATATCAGGCGGGAGATATCAGGCGGGAGAGGAACGGATCATCGGCTCTGACAATCATCCGATGCTGGCCGGGACGCGCAGAGATTCCGTAGCGACCGTGATAGTCTGAGCCACCCGTGCGGACAAGGCCATAACGGTGCGCAAGCTCATCGATCTGTTGTCGGTCGTGCCTATCGTGGGAGGGATGGTATTTCTCGATACCTTCAAGCCCAGCGTCAACGAGAGAACCCACGAGGTCGTACGTGCCCTGCTGCCCCACGTGAGCAAGCACGGCAATGCCACCATCCTCCCGTATCGCCTGTATCGCATCGCGGGCGTCCACATACGAAATATCGCGTGTGCAGATGCCTTCACGCCCAAACAGCCTACGGTCCAGTGCATCATAGCCGCTGCTTCCGTAAGGCTCAGAAGTGAGCGCCGCCATGATGTGCTGCTTGTAGAGACTGGTCGAGTCGCGCACAAGCAAGGCGATGGCAGAGCGGTCGAGGGTGAAACCGTGGCGCTCCAGCTGCTCCATCTGCCACAGAGTATTGGCGCGCCTGCGCTCAAGGAGCGGCTCGCAGAGCTCACGTATCGCGGGTGCGTCGTCAGTGTCAAAGCCGTAGCCGAGTATGTGCACCTTTCTTTTGGACGGTGCGTCCCATCCGCTTATCTCGATGCCGCCAATCACCACCACGTCATAGTGCTCTTGCAGGCTCTTTGCGAAAGAGATGCCAACAAGCGTGTCGTGGTTTGTGAATGCCACGTGCGTCAGTCCGAACTTGTACGCGGTGCACAGCACCTGCCCAAAGTCCTCCGAGCCGTCTGAAACGGTGGTATGGACGTGCATGTCGGCCGCGACAAATTGCTCGCCTGCCCTCTCGGCCACACCCGTTCTCTCGGCAACACCTGCCCTCTCAGCCACACCTGCCCTCTTATCCATCGATGAACCCATCCTGCATATTGAATTCACGGTCGCATACTCCCTCCATAAACTCAAAATCATGGAAGATACCCAACATGGTACAGCCCTGATCCTTCATGCGTTCGATGAGCGTGCGCACCTTGAGCTTGGAGTCCCTGTCCAGCGATGCTGTTGGCTCGTCAAGCAGCAGAAGGCGCGGCTGTTTGACCATCGCCGCGGCGATGTTGAGCCTGAGCTTCTCCCCGCCAGAAAAGGTGAGCGGATAGAGATCCCACAACTCTTCCGCCAACTCAAAATGCTCAAGCAGGCGCCTCGCCTCGCGCGTCGCGCGCTCGATATCTCGCGGTTCGCCAGAGGACAAAAGGGAACGGTTCCCATGTCCCATTTTGTCATCAGCCGTAAAAGGGGACACGGGAACCGTTCCCTTTTGTCCTCCATCCCTGACGTCAAAGGCATCCAATGCGCTCTGCACCACGGCGGTAAACGCGGTGGTGCGCGGCGGTATGTTGAGAAACTGCGAGATATAGCCAATCTCAAAACGACGCAGCTGTATCATCTGGCGTTCACTTGCTTCAAGCAGGTCGAGGACACCAAACAGGCGCGAATCGTAAAGGATGCTACCCTGCTGCGGCAAATTGGTGCGGTAGACGCTGCGTAAGATGGTCGATTTGCCGCTGCCACTCCTGCCCGTGATGCCCACAAACTCACCGGCGCGCACGCTGAGACTCACGTTGCGGCAACCACTGATGCGACGGTTGAGATCGTGTAGCATGAAGTCCTTTGTGAGCTTTTGTATCTCAAGCAGGGCGTCCATCAGCATCCTCATCTTCTTGCGGGCAGGAGTCTGGGTAGTCCACCGCGAATACAGAACGTCCCTCAACGAACACACGCTCGACAAGGGGGATCGCTTCGCCGCCCTGCACGCCCTCACGCATGGCTACGATGAGCAGGTCTGCACGGCTTCCCTGAGCTATCTCGCCAAGCTGCCCGCCAAGCCCAACGGCGCGCGCAGGGTTGCGCGTCACAAGGGCAAAGGACTCCGCAAGGCCAAGCCCACAAGCACGATGAAGCTCAAACACGGCGCGCAGCAGAGCCGCGGGGCAGTAGTCGCTGCAGAGAATATCTCCCGCCTGTGAGCAGATGGCTTCGCGCGCAGACAGATTGCCGGAATGCGAATGGCCCATCAGCACGTTGGGGGCACCTACAGTGCAGTGCATGCCACGCGCGTGGGCATTGCGTGCCACCTCAAACGAGATGGGAAACTCCGATATACTCGCACCGACCTTCTCCATGAGATCAAGCTTCTCCGTGCTGTCATCGTCATGCGAGGCAATAGCGAGGCCGTATTCATCCGCAAGCGCCGCAAGCCGCAGCATATCGGCAAGGCTGAGCTTATCCGCCGTCTGTTGCGCGCCGATGACCTCACGCACGGCATGCTCATCCATCTCATGACGATAGCCACGTAAGGTTTTGCTGAATACCTCAAGATCGCGGTACTGCCCTTGCCCCGGCGTATGATCCATAAAGGAGAGTAGGTCTATCGCACCGCTGCGCAGACAACGCTCAATGTCATCGAGGTGCCTGACGGCATCGAGCTCCACACGCAGATGGACACGATGGCGAATGAGGTGCCCTGTGCACTCCTGCGCACGCAGGAGTGCAATGAGCTCGACGAGCCGCATGACGTTCTCAAAACGTCGGATGGGCTTGTGGTCAAACACAAGCATCTGATAGACAGAAAGCGAATGATAGATCGTGGTAATCCCGTGGGAAACAAGGGTACGATCGGCTTCGTAGAGGGCAGCGCCGAGATCAAGCACGACACTGGGGCGCGGGGACGCGATGCCTTCGATATAGTCCGAATGTAGATCGATGAAGCCGGGCGTGACCAGACGGTTGGAGGCATCGACAAGGGAGAGTCCTGCTGTGGGCGTATGGGGGCGGCTCGGCTCAACGGCGATGATACGCCCATCGCGAATGAGTACGTCATGGGCAGGCGCGACGCGACTGGCGAGGACGACATTCCCGCCGCAGATGATGGTGGTCATGTCTGAGCGTTTCTCCCTCTGCATCAGAGCAGCGAGTGGACGAGTTGCTGGGTATGCCGGTGCTGAGGGTCCTCGAGGATCTGATCTGTGAGCCCCTGCTCGACGATTTTTCCCTCAAGCATGACCGAGGTCCTCTGCGCCAACATGCGTATGACGGCGAGATCATGGCTCACCACAAGCATGCTGACGTCGAGTTCCCGCTGCAACTGCACGATAAGGTCGAGCACCCTTGCCTGTACGGAGAGGTCAAGGCCCGTCGTTACCTCGTCGAGCAACAGGATGGGTGGGCGATTGGAGAGCGCTCTGGCAATCTGTACGCGCTGCTGCATGCCGCCGGAGAAGAGGCGCGGTGCATCACCCGCGCGACGCAGGGGGATGTTGACCTGTTTGAGTAGAGAGTTCGCGCGTGCGCTCATCTGCGCAACCGTGCGCACGCCGCTTGCCAGCATCTGTTCTGCAATGTTGGAAAGCGCACTGAAGTCCATTCGCAGACCGAGAAAGGGGTTTTGGTAGACCATGCCAAACACCGTATTACGTATCGCGCGTTTGCGCTGCGAGGAGCAGTCAAGCACGTTGACGCTGCCGTTTTCCACGGGGCTGGCGAAGATGCTTCCTCTGGTGGCAGGCACATCAAAGCAGATACAACGCATGAGTGTCGACTTGCCACTGCCGCTTTCTCCGACAATGCCGACAATCTCGCCTGGATACACGTCAAGCGACACATCCCGCACGGCGTGTATGGTGCCACAGCGCGGGCAGATGGCGTGTTCAAGAGGTGCGTCGGGCTCGGCGCAAAAGGAGCAACCCGCGCCAAAGGAACAGGACAGATGCTGGACGGAGAGGCAGGGGCTATCCATGGAGGGACTCCCTGACGGCAGAAGACTTTTCATGGAGGGACTCCCTGTCGGCAGGAGACTTTGCATGGAGGGACTCCCTGACGGCAGACGACTTTTCGTGAAGGGAGTCCCGGACGGCAGAAGACTTTGCATGGAGGGACTCCCTGTCAGCAGACGACTTTCCCTCGCAGGGCCCGTCATCAAAGGGCTCGTCATCAAAGGGCCCGTCTGTCGTCTTGTCTGAAACTCCCCCCTGGTCACGACGGGTGCGACGCGCCAGACAGTAGCTGCTGTCGTTGCACTGATGCCACGTCTCGCCTGTCTCCTCATCGACAAGCTCATCAAGGTAGACATCGGTTGCTCCGCAGAGACGACAGCTCCGTCCAGAGAAGTCCTCCACCACAAAGGGACAGTCCTCAAAGTCGAGCGGCTTCACACTCGTGTACGGTGGCACGGCATATATCTTTTTCTCACGACCGGCACCCAAAAGGGTGAGATGAGCGGCATGGTCGAGCTTGGGGTTGTCAAAGCGTGGGATTGGCGAAGGCGCCATGACGTAGCGGTCGTTGACGAGGACCGGATGGTCTGCACCGGTTGTCATGCTGCCATGATGGATGATCTGCTCAAACAGCCTAAGCCATGCACCCGTGTAGTCCGCCTCGGCGTGTAAACGACGGGTGTGCGTCTCGTGAGACTCGATGGAGCGCAGCGGCTCAGGCGTAGGCACCTGCAATACGAGTATCTGGCCCGAGGAAAGCGGTGTCTCAGGTATACGGTGTCGCGATTGGATGATGCTTGCCTGCGCGGTATCATTCGTGAGTTTCACGCCGGTGGTCGCGACAACAAGCCGTTTGATGTTGACCGCGTTGACACTGTCGTCATGACCCTGATCGATGACTTTGAGTATGTCGCGTACGCCAATGAGCGCGAGCGTTATCTGCAGGCCGCCCGTACCCCAGCCACGACCAATGGGCATCTCTCGCGAAGCAAAGGGCACCTGATAGCCAGGGATGGCTATGCC
>JAIRXA010000013.1 GCA_031268525.1 Coriobacteriales bacterium
CTTCGAAGGGCCTATGGGCTCTCCGGTAGCATCCTCGGGATTCGAAAGAACAAGACATCTGACATTCGTGCTCAGATAGAGACTTTTGGAAGAGCTGTCAACGGTTTCGTGAAAGAGAACCCTATTGGGCAGAGCCACCACTGCGTATCGATTTTCTTGCCAACACACGCCCCTTAAACACGGCGTGAGTGGTAGAGAGGATTTCCGTACCCAGCGGGCGGACTGATGCCCGCCCCTACACCTCGCGGAACCTGCAGCTTTCGTCTCTCCGAAATGGGCAGGTCATTGTGCAAACCAATCAACTCAGAAGATAGTCTGTGGTACAGTAAGCTCATCGAAACGTGCAAGGGTTCACGAAGGCAAGGGCATGAGCTCGCCCAGTTGCTCGAGACGGTGAGCCCAGGAGGTAGCATGAGCGCCAGGCAGGGACGAACAAATACGGTGGTGTCAGCCATTGGACTGGGCATCGCTTTTCAGCTGTATGGGATTTGCCTCTGGGGCGGATCGCAGCTGTTTCAGGGGATTTTGGAAGATGCGCTGGTTTTTGTCTATGTTGTTACCTGCCTCTGCGGCAGCCTGGTGGGGTTTTTGGCCAAACCCCTTGCGCGTCTGGTCCATAAAAAGGTAGACCGCCTCTACCGTTATGGCATCTACCTGTCTGGCATCCTGGGCATGGCATTGCTCTTGCTGGCATCGTGGGTCGGCTCGGTATTGCTCCTCTTCGTTGCCGGTTTGCTGGTCGGCTTCATGATTGCGGCACTGTTCATGTTCTGGGTCGAAAACATTGCAGCCAGTACTCCCAAAATCGCACGTAATATCTTTGTCTTGAGCATGGTGCTTTCGGCTGTCTTCAACAGCCTGCTCTACCTTATCCCCCATGGCTACCTTTTACGAATCGTCTGTCCTGTTCTTTGTCTCGTTGCGCTTGCAGTCTGTTGGTTGGCACACCCACCGCTCGGCGCCTCGCATGAAGCTACGAAGTCTTCGGCGTCGCGTATGCAGTTCAGTTCTCACGACCTGAGTCTCTCCTTTCAGGAACTCCTGGCGCCTCTCGCCTGCGCTCTGGCCTTGCTCTTGGTAGTGCCAACCATCAACTATGTGGCTCTGGGCGACGCCTTGGCGTGGAGAAGTAAGTTCCTGTTCATAGCTGCGGCACAGCTGCTGGCCGCAGCGCTCCTTTTCCTGCTCTTGGGCAGGATCAAGCGGGGATCTCTGATGGTTACCGCCTTCATTGGCGCAGCCCCCCTGCTTGCTGTCGCGCTGTTCCTCTTCCCCTTTTTGAGTACCGACTACCGATATGCCCTGCTGCTCACGGGCTCTTTTCTGCATTTTATCGTGACCGTCTTGCTCATGGCCGATTGCATCAAGGGGGCGACTGCAAAAAATGTTGACTGCACCATACTCTACGGTCCCTGTGGAGCGCTGACTTTTATCGTCACCTACTTCGCGGCGCAAATCATGGAGCGTATCGTCAAAAGCGGTATCTCGCAGGACCTCCAGATGGTGGCTACAGCTTTTTTCCTCATCTATCTCATAGGTGTGGTCTTTCTCTTTACGTATAACCGCCGTCGCGAACGCGAGCGCCAGCAGCTTGTTGAGGATGCAGGAGTAGCGACAACCCTGGAGCAGAAGAATTGGCGTTGGAGCGCGGGCAATCGGGAGTTGGAGTGCTGTCGCTATATTCAACAACAGCATGGACTGAGTGAGCGCGAATGTGAAGTCTTGGAGAAGCTCCTGCATGGCAAGAACGCACCGTCCATAGCAGAGGAATTGGTCATTTCTCCCAACACCGTGAGAAGCCATATCAAACGTCTTTATCGAACCCTGGGCGTTCATTCGCGACAGGAGTTGATTGCGCATTTTGAAAAGCTCCTCAACGAATTTGTCTTATAGAATCACCCACTGAGAGGAATAACCACCTATTTTGTGCCTGGGGTCGCGATTGGCTGCTCTCTATGATTTTGCCTCAAAGGGTAACGGAACCCCTTCCCCGCTATGAAGGAGGAAATCATGGAGAAAGGAAAGATTACGCGGCGCACATTTCTGGGCGGTCTTGCCGCAGCAGGCGTAGTGGCAGCCACAGGAGGCGTAACGGCCTGCTCGCCAACAGCGCCGGACGACCCATCGGAGTCTACGGCCAACGGCACGATCGCGCCAGCTTCAGAGGCAGAGATTGTCGCCCGACAGCACGCCGCACTTCTCAACCCACAGGACTACGATTATCGCGAGGATTCCATTACAGACTGGAACAACACCACGCTTTTCTCTGATTGGAACTTTGGCAATCTGACCATGCATAACCGTATGGTCAAGTCGGCCGCAGGAAGCGCCTACATGCCGTTTTGGACCACCGAGATGACGGTCGCCGAGTACACACATTGGGCCAAAGGTGGCGTCGAGTTGATGTATGTTGAAGACTTTGCCAGTTTGCTGGAGCACTTTCCGGCCTTCTATAAGATGCGTACGCGCGAGAACTCCGACCTCAGGCAGATAGTAGATGCCATCCATGCCGACGGCGCCTACTGCGGCTACCAACTGTCGTTGATGGGGGCCTCATTCAGTGGATTCGATGCCTCCACGGCGCCTGAATTCGCCTGTGCCCATGCCGATGACCTGACACTTGACGAAGTCAAATTGGTGCAGCGGGACTTTATTGAGGCCGCAAAATGGCTGCAAGATCAGGGTTTCGATTGTGTGGAAATCAACGCCGCCGGCAACAATATTGGTCAGGCTTTCCTCTCGCGCAATCGCAATGCCCGTACCGACGAGTACGGCCCGCAGAGTTTTGAGAACCGCACACGCTTCGTCTGCGAGATGATCCAGGGAATCAAGGAGCTCTGTGGGGCGGACTTCCCCGTGCAGGTGCTGATCAATGCCATCGAAGAAAACGATTATGACCTCGGCCAGAATGCAACGCTGACCACCGTTGAGGAAAATCTGCAGATGGCCAAGATGTTTGAAGCTGCTGGCGCAGACAGCCTGCACGTCCGCCTTGGACCGTTTAACAACCACCCGGCTGAGTTCGCTTCCGATATGTACTTTACCGGCTTTGGCATCGATGGTACCACCGGTTATGGCAATCAGTTTGACTTCAAGCGTCATTTTGAAGGCAAGCTTGTTGCCGATCACTCCGGTTGCGGCATGCTTCTCGACATTGCCGCCGAATTCAAAAATGCCGTGAATATCCCGGTAGGTACGGTGACTTACATGGATCCGGCCCATGCACCCGACTTCTTTGAGCAGGCACTTGCTGACGGCAAGCTGGACTTCTATCTGATGAACCGCCCCTTTATGGTGGATCCGGAATATATCAATAAGCTCAAAGAAGGCCGTATCGACGAGATTCGCCCCTGCAACCGTTGCCTGCATTGCCATTTTGATCTCGACGAGGAAGGAAACTTCTACGAGCATTGCCGCATGAACGCTACGCATATGCGTGCCTATCTGGAAATGATGTCGGAAGGCCCCGACATCCCAGCGGGCAATGGCGAAAAGAACGTGATGGTCGTAGGCGGTGGCCCCGCTGGCATGGAGGCGGCACGTGTTGCGGCTCTTCGTGGTTACACAGTCAAGCTCTACGAGAAGAAAGGCAGCGTTGGGGGACTCCTGGAGTTTGCCGCCAACGCCAAGGGACCGCATGAGAACCTTTCGCGCACTCGAGATTTCTTCATACGTCAACTTGAGCTTACGGGCGTTGAGGTGATAAGCGGTCAGGAAGTGGATGCCGACTTCGTGAAGCAGGAGGCGCCGGATGCCGTAGTCATAGCAACGGGAGGCCTGCGCGATACGCTGGGTTTGACCGCAACGGGGTCTACGAAGCTTATCTCCATTGACGACTTCCTCACGACGGATCTGGGTAACAACGTGACCATCGTAGGCGAAAATGCCCAAGCGGTTGATACGGCACTGCGTCTGCTGGCGGAAGGCAAGAAGGTGACCATCGCTTCGCCGCTGCCGCTGCAGGCCCTGGATAAGGGCCAGAGCGACCATATCAAGGGATTCGTCATCCCCATGCTCTATACCCTGGGTACGCGAATCTGGCCAAACGCCAAGGTAAAGGCTTTGGGTGATGGCGAGATAACCATCAGTTGCGACACCGGTGTGGATATGACCTATCCCTGCGATACGGTGATAGAGGCTTTGGACATGCTGCCGGATACCTCGATTTCTGCTGCGCTCAGCGGCATGGAGGTCTACGCAGTGGGTGACTGCAACAGGCCCTTCAATATCGCAGAAGCCATAACTGCCGGCAACCTTGCAGCGCGCAGGATTTAGGAGACATCTTCAGAAGAGCGCCTTCATCGTAACGGTAGCCTCACGTCGGTCCGCGTCAGTCCACTGGACTGTCGTCCATACAGGGTGTTTTTGTATTTGCGTACATTCGCTATAATGGTCAGCAGGTATCCGGTCCGCGCACCAATGAGGTGTGCCGTTACGATATGAGGTGTTTGATGATTGAGAAGCAGAAGGTTCAGGAAGTCCTCGATCTGATCCGTCCAGCTCTGCAGGCTGATGGTGGAGATGTGTCGCTTGTAGGTGTCAGTGATGACGGTGTCGTTGAGGTCGAGCTGGAGGGTGCCTGCAAGGGCTGCCCCATGAGTCAGCTGACGCTTGCCAACAGTGTCGAGCGCGTGCTCAAAGATCGTATTCCTGAAGTCACCCGAGTGGTACCCGCTCTTTAAGTTCGCTTTTTGAGAACCATGCCAAAGTGTTGGGAGACGCGCGGCTGCGATGAGGAGATGTGGTCGCGCTGCCCCCATGCAACATCCTCAATTGATGGCCTGTGTGTAGCGGACTGTTTCTATACGCGCTGTCAAAGGCCCTCCCACAAGGTCGCACGTAGCTATGATGTACTTCTCGACCCTATGGTTGATCGCAGAGTTGCGATCAAGGAGGTCTGTCTGTCCTGTGTTCACTTTCTTACCAACGCTCCTCATCTTTTGTGAAGTCCCCGAAAATTCCCCGAATGTGCCACCACTGACCGACACGGCGCGCTACAATGAAGAGACGCAAGGTACTGGGGCAAAGAGCGTGTTTTCTACAATACCTTGTGTCTTTATGAACCGAAAGCGCGACGACAAGGAGAAGGCTATGCGTCTTGAGCTGCTCTGTCCGGCCTGTGGGCTCAGGGACTTCGATTCTTCCAAGTACAAATCGATGATCCTCCTTGCGCAGAATCTGGCGCTTGTGCAGTTTTGCTGCCCCAGTTGTGGCATGAGTCTTGCTGTGACGATGCGCCTGACACCCGCCCAGTACCGGGCGGCAAGTAAGCGTCTTGCGGAGCAATCAGTATCTCTGCAAACCGATACGGCGGCAAAGCCTTCGATCAGCTATACCTC
>JAIRXA010000021.1 GCA_031268525.1 Coriobacteriales bacterium
CCAGCGTCCTCGGCAACTTCCACGCCGCCGGCAGGCTTCTTCTTCGTCCCGGCAACGCGCGCCACAGCACAGATCCGATCGGTGTCGGAGACATTCATCACCTTCACGCCCTGAGTTGCGCGTCCAAGCTGCGAGATATCGGTCGACTTCACGCGGATAACCACGCCTTCCTCGCTGACAATCATCAACTCTTGGCCCGACAGCACGATTTTCATGCCCGCGAGCTGGCCTTTCTTCTCGGTCATGGTGATGGTCGCCATGCCCTGACCACCGCGGTGGTGCTCGGTGTACTCTTCAACCGGCGTACGTTTACCGTAGCCATTTTCGGTGATCACAAACAGCTCGCTGTACTCTGGCGCGATTTCCATGCCGAGCACGCGCGCGCCCTTCCCGGGATTCATGCCGATGACGCCTGTCGTGTCGCGGCCCATGGGGCGTGCCTCGCTTTCATCAAAACGAATAGCCTTGCCAGCGCTGCTTACCATCATCACCTTCTCGCCGGTTTTTACGCGACGCACCGAAATCAGCGCGTCGTCGTCGCGCAGCTTGATGGCGATCAGGCCCGACGCGCGCGAATTGGCGTAGGCACTCATAGCGGTTTTCTTAATCATACCGCGCTCGGTTGCAAACAGCAGGTACTCGTCTTTGGGAAATTCCTTGGTGGAGATGACCGCGGCGATCTTCTCCCCCGCCTCAAAAGGCAGCAGATTCACGACAGCGGTGCCGCGCGCGTGGCGCGAACCCACGGGCAGCTCGTGAACCTTCAGGCGGTAGACCTTACCTTTGGTGGAGAAGAAGAGCATGTAGTCATGGGTCGAGGCAACGAAGAGATGCTCCACAAAGTCGTCGTCTTTGAGATTCACGCCCTGCAAGCCTTTGCCGCCGCGCTTCTGCTGACGATAGGTCGCGACCGGCAGGCGCTTAACGTATCCGGTGCGTGTAATGGTAACGACCATGTCCTCTTCGGCAATCAGGTCCTCAACCTCAAGGTCTTTGGCGTCGGCGGCAAGGTCGGTGCGGCGTGGGTTGGCAAAGCGCTGGCGTACCTCCAGCAGCTCATCTTTGATAACCTTGCGCACCAGCGCGTTGTCGCCGAGTATCTGCCGGTACCAGGCAATGCGCTCACGCAGTTCATCGAGTTCGCTTTCGATCTTCTCGCGCTCCAGACCGGTCAAACGACGCAGGCGCATCTCGAGGATTGCGTCGGTCTGCGCCTGAGTAAGGCCGAAGCGCTCCATCAACGCGACGCGGGCTTCGCCGTCATCGCGTGAACCACGGATGATGGTGATGACCTCGTCGATGTTGTCCAGCGCAATGATCAGGCCTTCGAGAATATGAGCGCGTTCCTCGGCTTTCTTCAGGTCGTAGTGTGTGCGCCGAACGATAACCTCTTCCTGATGTTTGATGTAATAATTCAGCGTCTCACGCAGGGTGAGGGTGCGCGGTACGCCATCTACCAGCGAGAGCATGATGACGCCAAAGTTGTTTTGCGCCTGCGTGTGCTTGTAAATCTGATTGAGGGTGACCTGCGGAATAGCGCCCTGCTTGAGCTCTACCATCAAACGCATTCCCTTGCGGTCGGATTCGTCGCGCACCAGCGAGACTTCCGGCAGCTTCTTGTCGCGGCGCAGTTCTTCGAGTTTCTCCTCGAGTTTGGCCTTGTTCACCATATAGGGAAGCTCGTAGAATATAATGCGATCCTTGCCCGTGGAGGTCTTCTCCAGCTTCGCTCTGGCACGCAGGGTCAGTGAGCCACGACCGGTCTCATAGGCGTCGCGAATACCCGCCCGCCCCATGATCATCGCGCCGGTCGGAAAGTCCGGGCCGGGCAGAACGGTCATCAATTCATCGAGGGTGACCTCCGGGTTGTCGAGCATCATACAGGTGGCGTCGATCACCTCACCAAGATTGTGTGGGGGGATGTTCGTCGCCATGCCCACGGCGATACCCTGCGAGCCATTGACCAGCAGATTCGGAAAACGCGCGGGCAGCACACTGGGCTCCTGGAGGGATTCGTCGTAGTTTGGTTGGAAATCAACCGTCTCCTTGTCGAGGTCGCGCAAAAGCTCCATCGCCGCACGTTGCAGGCGTGATTCGGTATAACGCATGGCCGCGGGCGGGTCGCCGTCAACCGAGCCGAAGTTGCCATGCCCATCAACAAGGGGCACGCGCATCGAGAACTCCTGTGCCAGACGCACCATCGTGTCGTAGACCGCGACATCGCCGTGTGGATGGTACTTGCCGATAACTTCACCAACGGTCCAGGCGGATTTCTTGTGAGGGCGACTGGGGGTGATACCGCTCTCATTCATCGCGTAGAGGATGCGACGATGCACCGGCTTGAGCCCGTCGCGAACATCGGGCAGAGCGCGTGCCACGATGACACTCATCGCATAGGCCAAAAAGCTCTCGCGCATTTCATGGGCTATCTCGGCTGGTTCTACCCGCCCGCCAGAAAGATCAAGCTCCTGTGTTGTGTTGTCAGCCACTGCTTCTCCTTAGATATCCAAGAACCGTACGTCTTTGGCGTGGCGCTGGATGAACTCCTTGCGCGGTTCCACCTGATCGCCCATTAGGTCGCTCACGACCTTATCCGCCAGTAAGGCATCGTCCATCGTCACCTGCAAAAGCGTGCGATTTGCCGGTTCCATCGTCGTCTCCCACAACTGCTCGGGGTCCATCTCGCCAAGGCCCTTATAGCGCTGGATGGTGTATTTGGTCTCCGGCAAGAGCTTCGCGATCTCTTTCTTCAGCACATCGTCGGAATAGATGTAGTTGTGTTTGCGACCGACCGCCAGACGATAGAGTGGCGGCTGAGCGATGTATACGTAGCCATGCTCAATCATGCCGGGCATGAAGCGGAAGAAGAAGGTCAGGAGTAGGGTGCGGATATGCGCGCCATCCACGTCGGCGTCGGTCATGATGATGGCCTTGTGATAACGGGCCTTCTCTGCGGCAAAATCATCACCGATGCCCGTCCCCAGTGCGGTGATGAGGGTGTTGATGGTCTCCGAACTCAGAGATCTGTGAATGTTCGCGCGTTCTATGTTGAGGATCTTCCCCCTCAGGGGAAGGATCGCCTGAAAGGAGCGCTCGCGAGCCTGCTTGGCCGAACCTCCCGCGCTGTCTCCCTCGACGATGTAGAGCTCGGTGAGCTCTGGGTCGCGCAAAGAGCAATCGGCGAGCTTGCCGGGCAGCGAGGTCTCTCTCTGCTTACGTTGGGTGTCCTTATATTTGCGCACAGCCTCGCGCACGCGCTTCTCCTCAAGCGCCTTCTTGACGATCTCGCGTGCCGGATTGGGGTGCTCCTCCATATACTCGGACAGACCCTGCATCACGGCGGATTGCGCCAACGCGCGTATCTCGGTGTTGCCGAGCTTGGTCTTGGTCTGCCCCTCAAACTGCGGCTCACGGAGCTTGACGGATATGACACAGGCCAGGCCGGATCGCGCGTCCTCGCCGGCCATATTGTCTTCCTTCTCCTTCAGCATCCCATGACTGCGCGCATAGTCGTTGAGCACACGCGTGATGCCGTTCTTAAAGCCTTCGAGGTGGGTGCCGCCCTCGGTTGTGTGGATGTTGTTGGCAAAGGCAAGCGTTGTCTCATAATGCGTGTCATTCCACTGCATGGCAAATTCAATTTCGCCGGCATCGCCCTGAGAGGCGGTAAAATAGATAGGTTTCGAGAGCCCCGCAAGCACGTTTTTGCCCTCGTTGACATACTTCACAAAATCGACAATGCCGCCCGCATATTGGAAAGTCTCGACCAGAGGCCCTGGGTTATCCTTCTCTTCGGAGGACATGCGTTCGTCGGTAAAGATGATCTTGATATTCTTGTTGAGAAAAGCCATCTCACGCAAACGCGAGGCAATGGTATCGTGATCGTAGACGATCGTCTCAAAGATCTCGGGGTCGGCCCAGAAGCTTATTTTGGTGCTGGTTTTCTTGGTTCTACCAATCTGCTGTATCTTCTGGGTGGTTTTTCCTCGGGCAAACTCCATCGTAAAGACGCCTCCGTCGCGGCAGACTTCAACCGTCAGGCGTGAGGACAGGGCGTTGACCACGCTGACGCCTACGCCATGCAGACCTCCGGAGACCTTATAGCCCTCCCCACCAAACTTCCCGCCGGCATGCAGCACGGTCAAAACCAGCTCGAGGGTCTCCATCTTCGTCTTGGGATGCTTACCAATCGGGATGCCGCGCCCGTTATCAAAGACGGTCACCGCGTTGTCCTTATGAATAGTGACTTCGATTTTGTCAGCAAACCCAGCCATCGCCTCGTCTACCCCGTTGTCGACGACTTCATAGATAAGGTGATGGAGACCGCGAGGGCCGGTGGAACCGATATACATACCGGGACGCTTGCGAACGGCCTCAAGCCCTTCGAGTACCTGTATGTCCTCTTTGCCGTAGGAATTTTTCTCAGCCAAGTCGAGCTCCTTACTACGTGTGAGAAGCGCGATAAGCGGAAGAGGGGCAGCCCTCTCGCGTCGCGCTTCAACCTGCTGCGTTTCTCTGTTTGATATTCTACCAGAATTGTATTCTGATAACTATAGATTTTCTATATATTCTGGGCTTTGAGGGCCTTTCTCTGGCAGTTTTGAGCATTCACTACCCTTTTTCCACTCCCAGTCAAGTTTCATGGCTTTATAGAGCTTATTTTTTACCTGCTCGTCAGGAATGTTTGAGAGAATTTCTCGGGCGTGCCCCTCCTCTTCCTCCGTAAGTGGTATTGGTTCAACAAGCGCCGCGCCTGCGCGTCGAGCGGCATCATGATCTTCTGTCTGGGATTTTTGAAACCGACACTTCAGAGCCGCTCGTCGGTTTACCCCAAAGACAAGATCACTCACTGGTTGTTTGAGTTCCTGGCTGAGCTTAAACCTTAAGAGCTCTTTGCTCATGCTGAGCTCTGCGGCCCAGTGGGAATCGTCCAGATAAACCAGAACAACAAGGCCGTGTGTATTCTTATTGTTCTTACTGTAGACGAGATTGTCGGTGTGATTGAGAGTTTGGCTATCACATATCTTTTCCCAGGCACAGCGGAGTTTTCTTGTTTCCTCAAAGCCTTCTGCCTTGTTATATACAACAAAGGACCTCAACTCCACAGAAAGCGATGTCTGTCCTTTTCCCTTATCTTGGCGTCGTGCCATCAAGCATCACCACCTGAGCGCGTGTAAGGAGTTTGGGCTCAAGGTAGTCCATATCGGTTGCGGTGATAACGGCGCAGACATTTTCGTTGAGCTGGGCGAGTAGTGCTGCGCGGCGATGAGTGTCAAGTTCCGACATCACGTCGTCAAGAAGCAGTAGGGGGTCGTTGCCGCTTATCTCGCGAACAAGGTCGAGTTCGGCCAGTTTGCAGGCAAGCGCAATGGTTCGTTGTTGTCCCTGCGAACCAAAGGTTCGCGCATTTCTCTTATCAAGTGTAAAACTGATTTCATCACGGTGAGGCCCCACCAGGGTTCGGCATCGTATCTGTTCATCCGCACACACCTGCACCAGTTGGGCACGATAAATATCCTCTATCTCTTCTCGGGTGTTGTTTTGAAGATTGTTTATCTCAGAGGAAACTCCTTCATACACACACTCTAACTCTTCACCCTGAGAAAGCTCATGGTAGCGCGCTTTGATTTTTATGGCCAACCTTTCAAAAAGTCTCAGCCGGTGCACAAGAAGTTGCGCTCCGCTTTTTATCAAACTTTCATCCCATGATTCCTGTAGTGCTGGTGCTCTACCGCCTACTTGTTGCTCTCTTAAAAGGCGATTCCTTTGCCGTAAAATTCGTTGATATTCAGATACCATGTGATCGTAGGTGCGTGAGAGTTGCTGGCCTATACCATCTATCATACTCCGACGGCGTTCGGCAGGACCTTTTACGATATCAAGATCGTCGGGAACAAATAAAACAGCAGGGATCAAGCCCAGTAGTTCGTCGCGCGGTCGCTGTTTATCATTCAGAGAATAAACTCTTCTTCCTTCTCTGATGACGAGTTCCAATTCCACACGTCTCTCATTCTGGTTAAAATCTGTTTGTATTACCGCCTGTTCACCACCAAAAAAGACCACTTCCTGCCAGTGTGATGTACGAAAGGAACGAAGCATGGTCGTCAATTGAAGAGCTTCTATGATATTGGTTTTTCCCATGGCATTACACCCAATAAGTATCAGTTGTTGAGAATCAACCACCAGCTCCAGACTTCTATGATTACGGAAGTCTTTTAATTGTAATGTATTAAGTGTTACAGCCATAAATGCACTGATTGTATGATTTTGATCTCCCTTATCTATAAGGGAGATCAAAACTCATTTAATCGAATAGGCATCGTCAGATAGAAGAAGTATCCTTCTCCAACCGTTTTGAGTATTCCCGGTTTTAAGGGAGTTTGCGCCTCAAATAACACTTCTTCGGTATCGATTGAATTCAATCCATCGAGAAAGTATTGATGATTGAATCCTATATCGAGAGATTCCCCCTCTACCTGTGCTGGTATTTTTTCCAATGCGCTTGCAACATCGGCGGTTTGAGAACTGATCTCTATGGTTTGATTCATGTCTGAGAGAGAGAACCGAATAGGCGCGTGTGATTGTGCTGTAATTGAGGCACGTTTTACTGCTGCCAACAAAACCTCCGTGGCCATAATTGCACTACAGTTCTTTTCAGTGGGGACAATTGCTTCATAGTTGGGGTAATTTCCCTCAATTTTACGTGTTATGAAAAGAGTGTTGGAGAAGGTAAAGATAATTTGATTTTCTGTCTCACCAATGATGATTTCTTCCTCCGCCACAACCAAACGTGCAATTTCATCGAGAACGGCACCGGGTATGATGATGGAGATCTCTTGTTCGATGGGTGGAGCGATGCTATCTTTTACCATTGCAAGCCTATAGGAATCGGTTGCCACCATTTGAATATCTTTTCCTGTTGCCTGAAAGAAAACACCTGTCAACACGGCGCGGGATTCATCTTTTGAAACCGCTTTCGTTACTTTTTTGACCATTGTTGAGAACCGCGCACCAGTGAGAGCAAGCGAATTCTTTGACTCAACTTCGGGGAAAAGAGGAAAATCTGAAGGGTTAAGTGTCTTGATCGTAAAGAGGGAATCCATGCTCTTGATTACCAATCCCTCACTTGTCTGTTCCAGAGTAACAGCAGCCTCTGGCAGGCTTTTGATGATGTCAGAAAAGAGTCTCCCGGGAACAACCGTCGCCCCATCGCTCTCAACCAATGCCTCGGCAGTATGTGATATCGATATTTCCAGGTCGCTTGTTCTGAAAATTACCTTTCCTTTAGACGTCTCAAGAAGAATACTGGAAAGAATTGGTAAGGTCGTGCGCGACGATATACCTTTGGCAACGATGGCAAGGCTGGCGCTCAGACGGCTTTTCTCGATAGTGAACTTCATGACATCCTCTTCTCGTTTCCTTTTACTTCCTTATATATCATGTAATAGGTAGTACCAATAGAAGGATTTGTGGAAAGTCTGGATAACCACCATAATACCAGTTCATGTCCCGTGTATCTTTCTTGATAAACTGTCGTACTCTTTCCACGGATTCCCCAGACGACATACTGAAAGAGAATGCTTCTGGAGAAAAAGACTTTTCACCAACAGGGTAATCACCAATTTTCCTCAAGCATTCCTCATATCTCATTGTAAGATCATTTCTCGGATACTCTCTATCTCCTGTTTCGTTTTCAGTGATTCCATATAACGTCGCTCAATATTATTCACCGCATACATCACTGTAGAGTGGTCTTTTCCACCAAAGGCACGACCGATCACCGGGAAAGAGTGCTGTGTCATACTTCGTGCCAGATACATGGCGATCTGTCGCGGATAAGAGATATCTTGTGAGCGCTGGCTTCCGAGGATATCACTGTGTGAAATATGAAAATATTCCTCAATAGCCTTCTGGATGGTTGCAATATCAACCTGTTTGTTGGTAAGTTGAAAGTTCTTCCGTATCTGCTCTTCTGCCTCATCTACGCTCAGCCGCTCATAACGATTTGGGCCGCTCAGTATCAGATAACCAACAAGATTGGCAATGATACCCTCAAGTTCACGGATGTTTGAGCTCGATACACCCACAAGCCAATCAATGACGTCACGATGGAAAAGGTCGCGAATATCCGGCCTCTCCATATCTCGACAAAAGAAACTCAGACAATTCTCAAAGATTGCAAGTTTCATCTCAAAGGTAGCTGGTTGGATATCGATCGGCCCACCCTTGATGAAACGACTTCGATGACGCTCGTCGAGCTCGAGGTTATAGGGGTTACGATCAGCCGACAAAACAATCTGTTTATTCTGTTCGACCAGGATATTAAAGATATTATAAAGCTCATTGGTGACCGCAGGCTTGTTCTGGATATATTGGACATCGTCGATGATGATCATATCTACCATACGATACTTCTGAATAAAATCTCTGCTGTATTGTTGGTTGTCCTTATATTTGAGCATCGTCATAAAGTCGTCGATGAAGTCCGAGGATCGTGTGTAAACAACCTTTATCTGTGGATGGTTTGCACGCACGTAATTTTCTATGGAAAGAAGAATATGGGTTTTCCCGAGGCCAGACTTTCCATAGATAAATAAAGGGTTATAGATATGGCGTCCCGGATTTTCTGCCACACCACGCGAAACCTCGTAGGCAAAACGATTGGACTCGCCAACAACAAGAGTTTCGAATGTTTTAAATGAGTGTTCTCCAGAAACAGGTTCAGAGGAACCTATCGATTCCTTGTCTGAATGTGGCGAGCCGACAAAAAGGGATGTGGTTGGGGAGGACACAACAGAGGGAGAAGATTGCCCGGACTGAGTAAAGGAGGAAAACGAGGCAGACGGGATAGGAGGGGTAGAAGGGGTCGGCGGGGTAGAAGGGGTCGGCGGCTTGGTTTGCGCGGCCTGGCTGGCCTGTTTGACCTGCTCCCCATCACTCTCCCCATTCATGTCCGATTTTATTGATTCCGGCTCTGCCCCATGCTCCTCAACGTCCTCTGAGACAACAATTCGTAGGCTGTAGTCCTGCCCGGAAGCAAAGCGAATTGCCTGAATGACTTCAGCAAGGTAGTTGCGCTCAATGAAGCCTTTTACATATTCATTTGAGGTTGACATCACCATTTCGTCAGCGCCCAAAGCGCGCGGTATCAATTTTCCACACATTGCGAGCAGGGAAGGGCGGTCCTTCCCTTCCTGTTGTTCAAGCAGGGTAAGCGCAACATCCCACAGCTGCGCAGCTTCGTTTTGTGTCACAAGCGTACTCCCACCTACTCGCAATCGGTACCTGTCCCTTTATTGCCAGAGCCCCGCCTCTTGCAGGCAGTGGAGTCCGGCATTTGAGAGAATCCGCTTCCGATGCGCGACAGGTTCAAGGAAACCGCGTTGTTCGAGAGTTTTTAAAAGGCGCGAGATGGTCGGCATACTCAAGTCAAGACGGTCTACGAGATCGCTGGGGCCAATCGCGCCGAGTTCTGCCGTAAGGAGCAAAGCCTGAATCTCGCGGTCGCTTAAAACGAAGGCTTGTGGCGCATCCCTCTTCGTTGCTGGCCGCGCGCCATCATGAGGGTGGCCCTTTTTGCCAGGAAGGTTGCTTTCATGAAGATTGTCGCTGTGTGGGAGAGCGTTTGGTTTTGCACTCTCCAAAGCTATTCTGGAAGGGCTCGCCTTTACAGAAAGGTCGACTGGCGGCCTTTCTGTCTCTATTGACAAGGTAACCACGGTGCCCTCCAGGGCGTTGTCTGTGATGGTCAGGTGGCCCCGGGAAAATTGTAGATATTCTTTAACGACCGGAAAACCCGAACCAACCCCTTTGATGAAACGCTTCATTTCGGCAGTTGCCGAAGTGACGCCCGGTTGCTGTACAAGGTGCTTCTTCTCTATACCTGGACCCTGATCAGAAAAGCTGATGGTATTGCCCCGGTCGAGCAGGGAAACGGTACATTCCTTAAAAGAAGCATGAATGAAGTTCTCCGCGATCTCTCGAATGACCGTGTATGGAAGGCTTCCGCCCAACGCGCGGGCTTCAGAATAGGTCGTTGAGGCGATGGATTCGATGAAATCCAGAACCGGCGCAGGCCCGACCTCAATGACTCGTGGGGAGGAAAGCAGGTCGTCATAGATGGCTATACGTGCGTGCGTGCTAACGTCCATGCCCTCCCTTTTCCTTTCCTTCGTTTCAGTGTTTCAGTGAAACATTCCTTGAAATAATGCGAAATCCCAAAGATTTCCCCAAAATTGAAGCGATTTCATCCCTGTTTCAAACGTAAAGCGCTCTCATTTCAGCAGAACAGAACCGTAGCTATGATTCCTCGCCAGGTCCATGAAAATAAGATACACCACTTTAACAGGTAGTTTCAATTCGAAAAAGACATTTCATATTGCTTGTGGAAAACTTATGAAATATGTGAACTAAATGAAACGACAACATGAAACACACAGAAAAGTCTGTGGAAAAATCGATACCCCATGTGGATGAGGTGTCTTTTTGCAGGCTCGCCCACCAAAGAAACAGATAAATCATCGCGTGTTCGGAAAGAAGATTCTCTTTTCAATGAGCAAATACAAAATAGCTGATAAAGCGCGCTATTTTGCTGTCGCAAAAGATTGCTTTCAGTTACGATACCGGGTTTGAGGAGGATGTCAAGCTGTCCAAAAACAGGCATTTGGTGAGTTTTCCACAGAGATACTCCCGCTACAACCGTGTTTTCAACATTTTCCACAGGCCGTAAAAGCCTTGGAACTTTTATGAAGATTTTATGAAGATTTTTCATTTTCTACCGAGAAAAGAGAAACGAAGAGAGAAACGAAGAGAGAAACGAACGGGACGAGGCCTTCGCGGCGGTCGGCCGGTTTGACACCACAAGGCCCAAAACAGTACAATTCTACCCTTGTGCCCTGAGGGACAGAAAGACTTCCCCTTATGGCGATTAAACTTACGGAGGATTGAATCATCATGAAGCGCACCTACCAACCGAACAAGCGCAAGCGTGCCAAGTGTCATGGTTTCCGTTCGCGCATGGCAACCAAGGGCGGTCGTGCCGTTCTTGCATCGCGCCGAGCCAAGGGCCGCAAGCGGCTCTGTGTCTGAGAAAGGCAGCGAGACGAGTATTACGAGTATTCAGTGTCGTGAAGGAGACCATCAGATCTTCGGACGAGATTTCCGCCCTGTTCAAGACAGCTCGGCGGCAAGCGACCGCGAACATGCTTGTTCTCATAGCTCCACACCAAAAAGGACGCGACCAGAAGGGTCGCGTTGCTTTTATTGCGGGGAAGCGGATTGGTAACGCGCCCCTGCGCAGTCGGGCAAAGCGCGTGATGAGAGAGGCGGCTCGTCAGGTAGGTCTTCCCTGTAAGGGGTTTGACCTTGCGCTGGTTGCGCGCGACGCCACAGCGGCACAGAATTCAAGCGAGCTTGCTCGTGAGCTCGCATTGACGATGAGACGATGGGAGGCAGATCTGTAGAATGCGGAGAGTGCTCGTTTTCATACGTAAAATCCCCACGTATCTGGCGATGTTTTGCATTACTCTTTACAGACGAGCCATTTCGCCCCTGTTGCCACCATCTTGTAGGTATGTTCCGACGTGTTCGGAATATGCATTGATAGCTTTTCAGCGGTATGGCTTTTTTAAAGGGTTCTGGCTCAGCCTGAAAAGAATCGGGCGCTGCCACCCCTGGCACCCGGGAGGGTATGATCCCGTACCGTAGAAAGACGACAGGAGGCCCCCGTGTGGGATTGGTTTAAAAATCTGATATTTTCGGTCATAGAATGGTTCTATGGCTTTACGGGAGATTGGGGCATGGCGATCATTCTGATCACCATACTTTTCCGTATGCTTATCTACCCCATCACCAGAAAGCAATTTCAATCCAGCTATAAGATGCAGAAGATGCAGCCTCGGATCAAGGAAATCAACGAGAAGTACGCCGATGACCCACAGCGCAAGCAGGAAGAGACCATGAAGGTCTACCAGGAGGCGAAGTTCAATCCGCTCTCTGGATGTTTGCCCATGCTTCTACAAATGCCTATTTTTATAGCACTTTATCAGGTTCTCCTGTCGCTCCCGGAGCGTGTGGGCGAAGGAGCCTCGATCACTTTTTATGGCCTTATTCCCAACTTGACTGTTGGACCTCGTGATATCTTTGCCTTTACACCAGAAGGGATCATCACCTGTCTGCCCTATCTGATTCTGGTGGCACTGTTTGGCGTCTCAATGTTGATACCGGTGTTGATCAATAAAACCAGAGAACGCCAGCAGTTGATCATGACCGCCGTCATGACGGTGATGATGTTATGGTTTGGCTGGATGGCCCCAGCAGGCGTGCTTTTATATTGGGATGCCTCCTCTTTGCTGGGGGCGGCGCAGCAGCTGCTCTCACGCAAGCTGCTTGAACGCAAAGATGAGCAGGTTGAGGCACTTGAGATCAAGCCGGTGAAGGTCGAAGTTGACCGTAAAGAGCGTAAGAATCGGCCGAAGAAAACAAAGTAAATAACCATGAGGAATGTGTGAACGGAGAGCGTCATGCCTGAAGAACCTGAGGATATGTTTGAGGCCGAAGAGGAATCCTTCGAGGACGAGAATGCCGAAGCGATCGAAGACGATTCTGAGGCGTCGCCCAGCGACAGCGCGCCCGCTGGCAAAGAAAAGAGAGATCGCGACTATAACATCAAGGAAGTTTTTTTGTCCGACGAGGAACTGGATGTGATAGCCGACGCCTCCATCGAAACCATCAATACCCTGTTGCCTTGGTTTGGGGTGCAGAATGTAACGATTGAGGAGTATGAGGGCGACGAGGGCGAGCTTATCTTCGATATTGTCGGCGAGAACCTTGCGATCCTTATCGGGCGGCACGGCAGAACACTCGATGCCTTCCAGTTTGTGGTTTCTTCTATTGTTACGAAAAAAATAGGTTTTCGGCATCCCGTTATTGTGGATGTTGAAGGGTATAAGCATCGCTGCCGTCAGAAGCTCATCACCATTGCAAAATCCTCTGCAGCGCGGGCTATCCGTCAGAAGCGTGAGGTGCGCCTCCGTCCGATGACGCCCTACGAGCGGCGCATTATTCACATTACTCTCCGTGATGATCCTCGGATCTCGACGGGCTCTGAAGGTGTGGAGCCGAACCGCCTCGTTATCATCACCCCAAATTGATTCTGCCAGAAAGCAACGCGTCACAAAGAATTGTCCAGACGGACGGGCCGATGCTCGCCCGTCTTTCTTCTGAAACACAAACCCTGCTTAAAAAGCATCTCCAACATATCCTCGAAGCCAACAAGAAGATAAATCTTACTCGAATCACCCTGTGGGATAAAGCCCTTTTACTCCATGTAGAAGATTCGCTTGCGGGGCTGGGAGAACTGGCGCAGGCCCCTAAAGGACGGTTTGCCGATCTCGGCAGCGGTGGAGGTTTTCCGGGCATTCCTCTGGCTCTTGCCGGCGAGCGTGAGGCCGTGCTCATTGAATCTGTCCAAAAGAAGGCACGCATACTCGAAGAGTCCGTGAGCTTACTTGGCGTGGGTGAACAGATAGTTGTTGCCGCAATGCGTTCTGAAGAATTGGCCCAGAAGCAAGGCGCACGTTTTGCCGCAGTAACGGCTCGTGCCGTTACTGCCTTGCCTATACTGATGGAGCTTGCACAGCCTCTGCTGGTTTTTGGCGGTAGACTCATTGCGTATAAGTCTATTACAGATGGAATCGAGATAGAGAAGGCTCGCTCCATCGAAACTCTCCTTGGAATGCGGATCATTGCCATTCGAGAGCTTCTACTTTCTGACGGCAAGACACAACGCGCCATTATCAGCGTTGAAAAGACAGGCGAATCGCAGATATTCCTCCCACGACGCCCCGGCATTGCACAAAAACACCCCTTGGTCTGAATAAGATTTCACGTGAAAACTTCTTAAAGGCGGCACCCAAATTAGTCCGCCCGCGTAGGTAGAGAGGATTTTCGTGCTCAGGCGGGCGGTCAGAGCCCGCCCCTACAAAGGACACTGGGTGGTCAGAGCCCGCCCCTACAGACGAACGCACGATTACCATGCCCGCTCCTTATCTGATGAAAATTTCACGTGAAAACTTCTTGCTCCAATAGCACAGAAACGAAGTTCCGTCTATACTATCTAGCATACGTCAAGACAGTTGGACATTTGAGGTGATCACAACGAAGAAGAGGAAACACAGCCCGATTACCCTGGCGATTATCAATCAGAAAGGCGGCGTCGGGAAATCAACAACAGCTGTCAATCTGGCGGCGGCGCTCGGCGAGCAGGGCCAACAGGTCCTACTGGTAGATCTGGACCCACAGGGAAATGCAACCAGCGGCTTGGGTATTGAGAAAGTCGCCGGTATGCAAAGCATCTACGACGGCATTATTGGCGAGGTTCCTCTCGAAAACTTTCTGCTTACTACGCGCCTGCTGAATGTTTCTATCATACCGGCAACCGAGGATCTTGCGGGAGCGGAGCAAGAACTGGTAAGTCTTCTCGCGAGAGAAAACCGTCTCGCGGACCTTCTCGGGCAAGTGAAAGAAAAGTATGACTTCATTCTTATCGACTGCCCTCCCTCCCTTGGACTGCTTTCCATTAACGCAATGGTTGCGGCGGATTCTCTGCTTATTCCCATCCAATGTGAATACTATGCACTGGAAGGCGTGACAAAACTTCTTCATACAAAAGATCTTGTCAGCAGACTGAATAAAGAGCTGACAATCTATGGTGTTTTGTTGACGATGTATGACGGGCGGACGAGCCTTGCCAGGCAGGTTGTCAGCGATGTGCAGGAATATTTTGGCGACCTGACCTTTAAGGCCCTGATTCCGCGTTCGGTAAAACTTGCCGAAGCACCGAGTTATGGAAAATCGATCCTCGAGTATGCGCCCTCCAGTAAAGCCGCAGAATCCTACCGCGAATGCGCAAAGGAAGTGATCAGGCGTGCCTGAAACAAAAACGGATACAAAGAACACGAAAGCTAAGAGTGGTCTCGGAAAAGGACTGGGCTCTCTGATAGCCAGTACAAACGTTGAACTTGGTAAGAATGTGGATTTTTCCGAGCTACCCATCAAGGAGGTGCAGGCAAACCCTAACCAGCCTCGCACTGATTTCTCTGAGGAGAAGCTCACCGAACTCATGAAGTCCATTGAGAAGGACGGACTTCTTCAACCAATTCTGGTGCGCCCCGAAGGAAGCGGCTACCAGATCATTGCTGGAGAGCGACGCTGGCAAGCTTGCAAACGCTTGGGCTTTAAATTTATCCCGGCCAAGATCATCCCTGTCGGAGATATCGAGGCACAGGAGATATCGCTTGTTGAGAATTTGCAGCGAGACAACCTGAACGCCATCGAAGAGGCTCGCGGCTTTCAGCGCTTGATGGAGCTGAGCGCCTGTAAGCAGAAAGAGATCGCCGAACGTGTTTCTAAAAGCTCTGCCGCCATATCCAACGCACTGAGACTCCTTGACCTCCCTGATGAGGTTCAGGATATGATGTTTGACGGTCTGCTCTCCGCGGGGCACGGTCGAGCCATACTTTCGATTTCGGCGCATGAGGGGCAGGCGGACGATGAGGCGCGTATTCGCCTTGCGAAAAAAATTGTCGGCGAAAACCTCTCGGTTCGTGAAGCAGAGACACTGGCCAAGCTCTATGGCAATCTGGGTATCGAACGTGCAAGGCGGCCACCATCTCCCCGTACGTTCAAGATTGTTGCGCGTAAGCTCAGACAACAACTGGCAACGGGGGTTCGGGTCAAGACCGTTCGAGGCAAGAATCGAATAGAGATCGAATTCAAGGATGAGGACGAGCTGGAACGAATATTTCTTGCCATTACCGAACCTGCTTCGCAGGGTAATTCCCTATCAGCTCCTGAAGGGCCAGAAGTCGAGACAGACCAATGAGCCGAACAAAACATTCGCTAAAAAGCAGCGAGGCACAAGCCCAGAATAAATCCGCGCCAGATGAGAACAAGGGGCGGTCTTCCAAAGAAAAGAAGCAGTCTTCGGCTCGAATGTTTTCTCTTTTTGGTGGTGTAGTCTTTTTCTCTGTTGTTGTTGCGCTTGCAGTGAGCCGCAATGAGCGCCTACGCCAAGAGGTCGACGCTCAGATACAGGCTTTTCTGAAAACTACGAAGAACGCTCTGATACAATATCAACAACTTGTCCAAAAAATGGGTGCCATCACCAACGGCATAAAAAGCGTCACCCATAAAAACGATTCGGAAGCACCAAAGGCCCTACCTGCCGCAAACAACTATGATCTTATGTGGGAGCAGCTTGAAAGAAAGATCAGATAGACTAGCATGATATTTATCTAGTGAAAGTGCCGTTCATCCGGACGAACGGCACTTTTGCCCAAGAACTTCTATGGCTATAATGATTAGGACTAAAATCGATGTATTACAGTAAGGGCACACGAGAAGAGCACATCAGCCAGGGTTTGTAGAAAAGTCCCGGGGAATATGAATGTGTGGGGGCGCCGTATGAGGAAGCCATGCAGTCGTTTGGCTGCCATCCTTTTATCATTTGTACTGGTATGCTGGCTGTTGCCTTCGGCGGCCCTGGCAGAAGTCTCCGACGCCCCAAACGATTCTCCTGTCGAAACCGCCTCTGACCAGTCTTCTGGTTTCCGGGAGGACAGCGTTGCAGGAGAGATCGCCAAAGAAACCGTCACCGGGGAGATCCCTGTCGACGAAAGCGCGGGCGATGCTGCCGAGGAAGCCATTGACCCTGAAGAAATCACAGCCATAGAAAAGGACGAGTTTGCCGCGGAGGACAAGGAGCCCACGGCAGACAGCCCAGCAGCAGAGAATCCAAATCAACCCGAAATCACAGCCCTTACCGCTCCGGGCGGCAGGAACTACCCCCCCAGGGATCATGGACGTCATCGCTGTGGCCATAATCCAGAGTATGAGGACCACAACCCGGACCACTCTTCAGTGCAGTACATGAGCAGGGTCTATATTTATCTTGAGGATCTTGGCCAGAGCGCTTTCGAAGAGGGGGCCACGGGTGATTCCGGGAACGCTCCTACAACATTACCCGGCTACAGCCCGGCAGAGCCGGCATATATTGACGTCCTTTTCTCCGCGGGTGACGAGCTATTAACATATAATACTATCATCGCTACTCAGCAGACTGGTTTTGTTCTCAACCAGAGGCTCAGTGATGCTACCTGGCAAGACGGGCCGGGCGCAGACATCGTCGCCGAGAATCCCGAGACGGGCGCCATCGTCTGGGGAGACACGACCGCAGGAAGTGACAGGCCTGCCAAGGTTCTGACCCTGTATTATGATCGCAAACTTGTCTCCGTTTCGTTCTTCTCCAACCTGCTTGCCCCGCCGGAAACCATCAGTGGCCAGTACGGCGCCCCTCTCTTTGATGACGAAAATTCCGAGTATCAGGCATTGCTGCATCCGACATCAACGGAGCACATGACCTTTCATGGTTGGTATCTCTGGAACTTTGACAGCTATCCGGACTATCCAGACTACTTGGGTAACGAGAACGACGACTTTGATGGCAAGGGCATTCGTGTGGACGATCCACAGACGGAAGGCTATCTTGCTACCTTTCCTGCCGAGAGCATCTTTCTGTATGCCTGGTGGGTTCCCGTAGTCTCCCTGCCGCCCGACGATGAGCCCGAGGACGACGAGGAGAACACAGGAGACCTCTCCGACGGCTCCGACGAACCGATGGTTGCGCCGCAAAGCGCCAACGTCGATGATCCCCCAGATGAAGGCCCAGCACTCGAAGCACTCGAAGAAGGCATCACCATCTCTGAGCCTGCGCCTCCCTTGGCCTCTTTTGGACCGATTGATATCCCTCTGGTCGCTGCACCCGGAGAAATGGCCTTTTCCCTTGCGAGCGTACTTTTTACCGGTCTCGGCTTGGGAGGCTCCACGGTCCTGATGATGGGCTTTCTGCTCAGGAGGCAATCTCGTGTATCTACCGCGCTCGGGGACTCCTCCCTCATGTTGTCCACAGGCTTTCTGTTGCGTGCCACTGCCCTTGGCCTTGGCCTTGTTCAACTTGCAACCTGTATGGGGACTCAGGACCTGAGTTCACCGCCGGTCGTCTTTGATGTGGCCAGCCTTCCCACGCTGCTCATCTTTGTGATCCAGGCCCTTCTCTTTGCAACCATCTTCCTTGAGGCGCACGGGCGCAGCCTACCCCTTGTTCTCGCAGGCCTCACAGGCAGGGCAGGAAAAAGTCAGGCAGAGGATGAGGCCGAAGGCTCGGAGCAAACCCTGATCGGACGAGCCGAAGATGCTCGACAAGCACGGATTCGGCGGCGTTATTAGGCTGGTTACGCAAGGCGTAGGGGCATCCACTGGTACCGCAAGGCGAGCACGTGCGTTTGCGGGTTTCGCGAGGCGTACGCCTGCCCACAGGTTCCGCAAGGCGTAGGGGCGGGCTTCGACCGCCCGGGGGGGGGGCACGAAAATCCTCGCGACCAACCCGGGCGGACGTAGTCCGCCCCTACGGGTTTGCTCCCCACACATCCTACATGCCCACCTGGCGGTCGATGCCCGCCCCTACGCCTTGCCCGTTAGTTGACGCTTATGATACGTGGACGACGTCTACCCTGCTGATTCTCAGAAAAAGGCTTCACGCTGTACGAGATTGACGTTAGTAGCGGGTTAGACACCCATAACTTTTATCGTCAAAGGTAAATTGGCTGGTAGAT
The DNA here is from genome assembly GCA_031268525.1 of Coriobacteriales bacterium. Taxonomy (GTDB): domain Bacteria; phylum Actinomycetota; class Coriobacteriia; order Coriobacteriales; family UBA8131; genus JAIRXA01. The sequence continues at coordinate 18,672 of JAIRXA010000021.1, forward strand.
AAACTGCTCCTGTGAGTAGCTCTTTGTGAAGAGGTGCCTTTTGCCCCCTCAAATCGCTACTAACGTCAATCTCGTACACAAACTGCCTGATTTCTCGCAAAAGCAGGCAAACCCACAGGCTCCACAAGGCGTAGGGGCGGGCTCTGACCGCCCGCCTGAAAAGGGAAGTCTCACGTACCCACGCAGGAGACATCAGTCCGCCCGCGTGGGGGCTTCCCCTCTTCTGTTTTCTCAATCCTTGATCTGTGGCACGCTGTAGCGAGAGCGCAGGAGACCAATCCAGAGTACGCCACTCGCTACCGCACCGACCACGTAGAGGATGCTGACGCCGATGGCATGACCGCTGTTGATTGCCAACACCGGAATCGTGCCAACCAGTCCAATAACCGAAAAGCTGCAGTTCATCACCGAGCTGGCTGCGCCGATATCGCGCGTACACATTCCCAGCAGAATGTTGGTAGTGTAAGGCCTTATCACCGTACCAAAAATCTGAATGATGGCGACGCAGGCAAAAAAGGCCCAGACCGAGCGCAGTCCAAGCACGAGGATCGCCACGCCCATCACGCCAAACACACAGATGATAAACGTTGTGAGATGCCGCAGGTTTACGCGTGGGCGAAGGAACTTGAACAAGGGCAAACCCAGTGCTGAGATCGCGACCGTCAGTCCGAACATATAGCTGTACTGCTGTGGCGTGAGGCCAAAGCCCGTCTCATAGATATAGGAAGCGACCATCAGGTAGGCGGTGAAGGGAAGCGCAGAACAAGCCATCGTAGCGGCCATGAACCAGATAAAGGCGCGATCTTTGAATACCTGCGGTATCCCGCGAAAACTGGAGAGCACCGAACCGCTAAGTTTGAGCTCGGCGGGCAGACTCTCTTGGAAGATGAAGGTCATCGCGCAACCGATCGCGCCGAGGATTGTGAGCACCACAAAGGTTGCTCGCCAGCTGAAGAAGAGTAACAATTGGCCACCGATCAGAGGAGCTGCGATGGGGCCGAGCACAAAGATAGCCTGCATCCAGAGCAGCACGTTCTCGCGAGTCGATCCGTCAAAGCAATCGCGAATCACCGCCATACTGACCACGCTACCTGCGCCCCCGGCAATGGCCTGTAAAAGGCGCAGCGCCAGGAACAGTTCTATGGTTGGTGCGAAGATGCAGCCGAGACTTGAGATGGTGAAGAGGAAGGCGCCAAACAGCAGCGCCGGTTTGCGGCCGAACTTATCCGAAATTGGCCCGAAGACCAGCATCCCAAGCAGTTGGAAGGCAAAAAATCCGGCGATAGTCAGGTTTACCATTGCAGCGTTGGTGCTGAAGTAGGTCGCCATCATGGGCAAGGCTGGCGAATACATATCCGTCGCAAACATACCGAACATCTGGGTGAAAACCAGAAAAACGATCAACCCACTCCGGGAAAAGCCTGCAAGCCGGGGTTGGGGCGTACGGGGCGTGTTGGGTTGCAAGGTGTGAGGCGGGGGAGCGTCAGGTTTGGGTATGTTCTGGTTCATCACGCGGGAAAGGCGCCCCTCAAAGATTGAATGGAGCGGGTGACGGGATTCGAACCCGCGAATGACGGCTTGGGAAGCCGTTGCCTTTCCACTTGGCTACACCCGCATGACAAATACGACAGACACACAGCTTGCGGCTTGCTTGCGTCCCCTTAGCACTTGCTCTACACCCGCATAACAAACATAACAAACACACAGCTTGCGGCTTGCTTGCGTCCCCTTAGCCGTGCGCTACCCTCACTTGCCACAGCTTGCCATTATAGCGTATCAAACCCTCTGCACCGCTTCTGTATTTTTCGGCTGCCGGGGCACAAGTACCGGGACAAGTTCTTTGGATAAACCCGTAGGTGCGGGCTGATGCGTCGGGACGCCTTTGTAGGGGCGGGCTTTGACCGCCCGCCCGGGCAGGGAAGCCTCACGTACCCACCGGGCGGTCAAAGCCCGCCCCTACGCCTTGCGGAACCTGTGGGTTGTCTGCCCCTACGCCTTGCGGAACCTACAGATTTTCCTGCTCTCTGTATTTTTCAGCCAGAATCCTGTTTGCCATAGGCAGACAGAATCCAAGCGAACAAAGAGATATACTGTCAAAGGGACGCAAGGGCAGGCCCGACACCTCAAATTGAAGGAAAGGGAGCACAGATGAAGCAATGCGAACGAGGTCATTTCTTTGACGATGTACGGTATCAGGAATGCCCGTATTGTGAGAAGGTCCAGCCCGCCTATGGCTCGACAATCAGTGTGAGTAAGGAGATTGTGGAGCCGACGGCAACCGCGTCGGCGACGGCGCGTGAACCTGAGGCGCTTGAACCAGGAGCGACGGCTCCCGAAAACTCAGCAACTCCGGCGGTTGAACCAGCGATCCAGTCGATCGCACCAGCAACTCCGGCGGTTGAACCAGCAGCCCAGACCCCAACCCCAAGCCAGACGACTGCGCCAGCGATCCAGGCAGCTGCACCAGCAGCCCAGACCCCAACCCCAACTCCAGCAGCCTCAGCGTTCCCGGCGGCAACCGCGTCGGCGACGGCGGCTTCGGCCCCTCAGGAGATCGGCGCGACAGTCGGGGTATTCACGAGTAAGGTCGGGATCGATCCACCCGTGGCCTTTGTGGTCGTCATCGACGGCCCGGACAAGGGCGCCTCATTCGCTCTCAAGGCTGGGCGCAGCTTTATTGGGCGCGGTGCAGATTCGGATGTCGCATTGCCCGGCGATGAGGCCGTCTCGCGCGAGGGTCATGCGCTCATCAGTTACGACGCACGCAAGAACAGCTTTCTGGCTGCCAGCGGCCAGGGCCGTCAGATATCCTACCTCAACGGTGTAGAGCTCGTTGACCCACAGCCGATCAAGGCCTATGACCTTATCGAGCTTGGTCGCAGCAAGCTCAGTTTTCTGCCTTTTTGCGGTGAGGAATTCAGCTGGGACGCTTTGTGAGTGGGACGCTCTGTGAGCTTCCAAGCGGTGCCTCCGGGCTGTATAAGGGACAGGCGCGGGGTAGGAACAGGCGCAGGGACAGGAACAGGTGTAGGGGCAGGGATAGGCTGAGTGGCAGGCAGGAGAGCATATCCGTTCATCCGAGAACGATCTGAGAAAGGGACGTACGCGATGATTCTCGACATCGCCAACTTACAGGGAGATGGGCAACGACAGTATCAACAGGACTTTTTCGCGCTCTCCGACGCGGACCCTGCGGCTGTGACAACCCACGGTTTTGATCTGGTACTTGCTGACGGCATGGGTGGCGCGCTGGATGGAGCTGAGATTGCTCGAGAGACGGTCGATCTGCTCTACGAGCGTCTGGTGCCGGTCGCCCCCAGCGGCACTCCCCGTGAGCGTCCGATGCCCGCTACCAGCAATGAGCAGGTACTCAGCGCTATCGAGGAAGCAAATACTCGTATTTATCAACGCTATCATGAATCAGGCGGTACGACGCTCGTTGTGGCCCGAATACGTGAAGGGCAATTGTGGTTTGCCAGCGTCGGCGATAGCAACGTTTACCTACGGCGCAGGGGGCGGCTCCTTGAGCTCACCCGCCGGCACGAGTATCTCTATGATCTCTACGACCATGTGCTCGACGGACTCCTCAGCATTGAGGATGCCCGCGACAACCCGCAGGCCAAGGCGCTTTCGAGCTTCATCGGAAGCGGCTCACTGCGGATCGATCACAGCCAGGAGCCCTTCGCTCTGGAATCGGGCGACGTGCTGCTGGTCTGCTCCGACGGCATCAGCGACACACTGACGACTACACAGCTATTGGAAGCAAGCGCACAGTCGGCACAGCACTGCTGTGACTTGCTGGAGGATATGATCAAGACGGTAGCGCTGCCCAACCAGGACAACTATACCGCCATCGTGGTGTGCTATGCGTAGGGGAGGGCCGTGCGCGCCAACGGCTGTGTACCGATGGTGCGCTCTGAGTAGGGAGGGCTAGGAATGGCAGAGACGTTTGGGCGGAAAGCGACCTTTGGGGTCATTGCGGTCCTACTGCTGCTTGTGGGTCTTGCGGCGCTCGCGTTTGGCGGCGTACGCATGGTGGGCAACCAGAGCTCTTTTGACGACGCCCGACACGGCGTGGTCTATGTGTATACGGAGTTCTCGGACAGCGAAGGCGAATGGGCTGCCACGGGCACCGGTTTCTTTGTTGGGCAGGAAGGCGTGAACCCCCGTTATGTTATTACGAACGGGCATGTCATAGAGGACGCGGATCGCAATGATGGCGAGATCCGTGTCTACTTCAGCGAAGCGGACGGCGACTATCTTGAGCCAACGATCGCCTGGGTGAACTACCGGAAGGACATCGCCATTCTTGCCCTGGACGAGCCCACCAACAAGCGCATCGCCCTGCCACTGTTGTTCCGCGATGCCGTCACCAAGGGCGAGCAGGTCTATGCGCTCGGGTTCCCGGGGGCCTCGGACAGCTCCAAGACCAATGCGCCACATGATGAGACCGACATTACCTACACCTCCGGTATCGTGGGAGATATCGTCGAGTCCGACCCTGTGCACGCGATTCAGACCGACGCGGACGTAGCGCCCGGCAATTCGGGCGGGCCCCTGGTCAACGCTCAGGGTGATGTCATTGGTATCAACACCTGGAAATCGACGGAGACCGGCACGATGACCTTCGCGATCGCCATCGATGAAATCGTGCCAGCGCTCAATGAGCTTGGTGTGCCCTATTCGGTCGCCGAGCATACCGATCTGCTCATGATACTGGCCTTCGTGGTAGGCGCCCTGCTCCTGCTGTTTGGGCTGCTGCTCGGTTGGCTGGTGGTACGCGCTCGTCGTCAGTTGGCAATGGAGGCGGCGGACACGCGCGCATCCGCCGCGGTTGCGACTGCCGCCGCCGCGAACGCGAACGCTCTGGCCGCCGCTAACGCTGCGGCCCGCAATGCAGAAGTCGCCGCACGCGCCGTTGCCGATGCCACCGCTGCCAAAGCCTCGGTAGCTGTGGCTATCGCTGCTGCCGAGAAAGCCACCGCCGAGGCAGACGCGCGAGCGGCAGCCAGAGCGCGTGTGACCCTGCGCCCCGTTCTCATTGGTCTGGCCGGGCAGTTCGCCGGTGTTGAATTCGCACTGGACAAGCGACTGAACTTTGGACGCGACGCCTCACGCTGCAACCTCGTGTTCGATCCGGCGGTGCCAGGTGTCTCCGGCTTCCACTGCTCGGTCTCCTACGACGCCGACAGCGAGCGCTTCAAGTTGGAGGACCACAACTCGACCTATGGCACCTTCTTTGGAGATGGTCAGCGCATCGACCCCGAACGCCCCGCTTACCTTGCCGCAGGCGATGGCTTCTATCTGGCAAGTCGCAACAACAGCTTCCAGGTAGGATTCAAGGCGGGAGAAGATGGGTAGGTAGTAGGCGTGCCTGTAGGTTCCGCAAGGCGCGGGGGCAGAGGCGTGCCCACGGGTTCCGTAAGGCGTAGGGGCAGAGGCGTGCCCACGGGTTCCGCAAGGTGTAGGGGCGGGCTTTGACCGCCCGCCTGAGCAGGGATATTAAGAAGTTCGATCGCTCCACCGGGTTCGCACGTGAGAAAGGACGACCGTTTTGCGCCTTGACTTCGCACAGTACGCACACTCTGGCGGTATGCAGACCGGCCTCGACGCCGTGCGCCTTCTGGCCGACGACGACCGGTTTATGGCAGTCATCTGTGACGGACTGGGCGGCGTGGACACAGGCGAGTCGGTTGCGGCCTTCTGTGCCGACGAGATCATCGGGACAAACGCCTCATCTCCGCTGCCCCTTGTCCATCAGGCCCTGCGTGCTCGACAGCAGAACGAGCCTGCCTGGGCAACGGCCCGCTCCACGGCTGCTGCACTTGCCCTCAGTCCCAAGACGGGTGCGCTCAGCTGGACAACGATTGGCGATACGCGCGTCTACCTGTTTCAGCGGCGCAATGAAGGTGAAGGCAGGGGAGTGGGCGCGACCGGAGGCGCCGACAGGGGAGTGGGCGCGACCGGAGCCGTAGAGACGGGCGCGATCGAAGCCGACAACGCAGGTGGGGGCCATCGTATGGGCGGAGACCAAAACGGGCGCACGGGCCTGCTCGAGCTCGTCGCAATCAGCCCCGACGACAGCGCGGGCTACGCTGCCTACCTGCGCGGCGAAACCGACCATGAAGGCATTCGTCTGTTCGACGCGCGCGACACCCTGACCGCAAGTCTTGGCGGCGAACGTGAGCCGCTGCCTCATACGGGAACAGCGCAGCTTGGGCCCGGTGACGCGGTACTCGTGTGCAGCGATGGCTTCTGGGAGTATGTTTTTGATGTGGAGATGCTCGCCGATCTCACAAAAGCCACGGGTACGGAGGAATGGTTGCGCCTGATGCTGCTGCGTCTGACGCAACGCTCGTATCTCGCGGGTGACGCTCTGAGCGCCGTGGCTTGCCGGGTAGTGGAGTGAAAGGGTAGGACGATGAACATCAACTATGGCTCGGTCTGCTATGGCTGTTTTCGGGAGAAGCCTGATCCGGCAAACCCCGTCTGCCCCTTTTGTGATTTTGACGCCGACGCCGAGCCGGTCTATCCACTCGCGCTGCCGCTCGGCTCCATTCTCAACGGGCGCTATCTCGTGGGCAAACCACTTGGCCAAGGTGGTTTTGGCATCACCTATCTGGCCTTCGACATGACCTTGCAGGTCAAGGTCGCCGTCAAGGAGTTTCTGCCTACGGGCATGATCAGTCGAGGCACCGACCGATCCACGGTTGTTCTGCTGTCACGACGCAATGACAATGAATTCTCATCCAGTAAGGAGAAGTTCCTCGACGAAGCTCGCATACTGGCACGTTTAGCTGACGCGTCGGGCATCGTCAAGGTGCAAAACTACTTCACCGAGAACAACACGGCCTATTTTACGATGGAGTATGTCGACGGCATCAGCCTCAAGGACCTCGTCGCCCAACAGGGCGGGAAGCTGCCTTGGGCACTCACCAATGGTTATCTGCTGCCGATCGCCAGCGCTCTGGTGCAGGTACACGCCGAAGACCTGCTGCACCGCGATATCAGCCCCGACAACATCTTCATTACGCGTAAAGGCGCCTCCAAGCTGCTTGATTTTGGTGCCGCGCGCTCTTCTGTCGGCGATTCCCGCAGCATGTCGATCATCCTCAAGCACGGTTTTGCGCCCGAAGAGCAGTATCGCACGCATGGCAAACAGGGCCCTTGGACCGACATCTACGCACTGGCCGCGACCTATTATTACTGTCTCACAGGGTCTCTGGTTCCCGATTCCATCGACCGGCTGCACACGGACACCCTGGTCCCACCGAGTCGTCTCGGGGTGAGTTTGCCGCCGACTGCCGAAGCGGCGCTGCTCAAGGCACTTGCCGTCAATGCCGAGGACCGCTTTGTGGATATGCAGTCCTTTATGGACGCGGTCACTGGCAAGAAGCCGGTTGCGGTGCCCCCTACGCTTGCGGCTACTCCGCCTGTCGTCTCAAGGGCCACACCACCCGTTGCCATTCCGGCGGCCACACCACCGGTCGCCGCTTCCTTTGCTCCGTCATCGTTTTCCGCCCAGCACACTCAGTCCACCCAGTCCACCCAATCCATGCGGCCCAGCCAACCTACTCAGTCCATCCAGTACGCCCAGTCCGCGCAGTCCGCGCAAGCTTTTCCACCCGCTCAGCCGTCCCCGTCCGCCCCGTCTGTTCAGCCGTCCCCTCCGGGCCAACACACCCCACCTTCCCGGCTTTCCGGGGTCGCCTCCAGGCGGTTGCCTCTGATTATCGGTGGCGGGGCAGCGGCTGTGATCCTCATCGTTTTCATCACTGTCCTCGTGGTACTCAATCCCTTCTCCGATCGTGTAGCAGAAGAGGAAGCGGCCAACAATGCGAACATGGTCGCTCAACAGACTGACCAGGTTGACGAGGGAGGTGGCACCACGGATACCGATCCTGACGTCGATCCCGGGCCCACCCCCCCACCCCCCACGACCGTCAATGGTTACTACTACAGCACCGAGGGTCCAATCGCCATCATCCCCTCCGGGGATTGGGAGATTGACGACAGCGACGGTAGTCTGATGCTTACGAGTCCTACCGAGACTGCCATTATCAGCTTTTTCCAGGTTGAGGGAATGAGCCCCGCGTCCTTTGCCGCACAGAAAGACGCCATGTTGGCAACGGCCGCCGAATCCTTTGAGGCTCGAAACTACGCCTTTGTTCTGGAGGAGACGCGCAACATCGCAGGGTATGAGTTCTACCTGCTCAGCTTTACGATGGAGCTCGAGGACGGAACCTACCCAACGCAGTATTACGTCACTTCTGATAACGCACGCGGTGGTATCGCGGTCATGCTTTTGGAATTTCCCGACGCAAGCGACGAGGATCGCACGGACATGATGAACATGATCGGTTCTCTGCTGGTGCTTTAG
>JAIRXA010000010.1 GCA_031268525.1 Coriobacteriales bacterium
ATGAAAGCCATCATCCCCGCAGCGGGTCTTGGAACCCGCTTTTTGCCTGCAACCAAGGCTATTCCCAAGGAGATGCTGCCGGTTGTTGATAAACCAACGATCCAGTACGTCGTAGAGGAGGCACTGGCCGCCGAGGCGGACGAGGTCATCATCGTCACAAACGCCAACAAGGCTGCGATTGCGGCACACTTCTCCCCCGACGAGCAGCTTGTCGCACACCTGGAAGCGAGCGGAAAGGCCGATCTGGCTGTCGCCGTACGCCACGCAGGCTCACTGCCCGTCTCTTTCGTAGAGCAAGCTGAGGCGCGTGGGCTCGGCCATGCCGTTCTCTGTGCCGCCGAGGCGGTCGCCTCGACCGATCCGCCCTCACAGGCTTTTTACGTGCTGCTCGGTGATGTTATCGTGCCCGAGGCACGAATGTTGCCGCGGATGTGTGAAATCAGCAAAACACACAATAACGCTAGTGTAATAGCAGTATTACGCGTACCACGCAGCGAGGTCGACCGCTTTGGCATCATTGCCGGCGAGCCAGTCACTACAGATATTGATGGTGTTGGCGACTCCGCAACCGACACGTGGCGCGTAAACGCCCTCGTAGAGAAGCCACCTGTCGCCCAAGCACCCTCAGACCTGGCGATCTTTGGTCGCTACCTCCTCTCACCAAGGGTCATGCAGATATTGGAGCACACCGCAGTTGGCGCGGGCGGCGAGATCCAACTGACCGACGCATTGGTCGAACTTCTCGCCACCGAAGAGATATATGCGCTCATCATCGACCCCAAAGACGGCCTTGATGTCGGCACCATTCCCGACTGGATCGCCGCAAACGAACGATTGGCGCGCTGACAAACAGGCGGAGGGAGCGCCGATGCGCGAGCAGTGGGTTGATGCACAGGCGGTGAAGCCGATACCCCGGCGGAGGGAGCGCCGATGCGCGAGCAGTGGAGCTAACAGATCAACAAATAGGCTGATAGCTGTTCATCCGTCAGCGGTGATAGATTAGTAGACCCTCATTCGTGTCGATGACGACGACATTCTCCAAACCGCGCACTACAACCGTGCGCCCACTGTCGGCCAACACCGTCACGGAGCGCGAATCCATCGCCTGCACCTCGCCACGGAAACGATTGTCTGCCCTATCCGGCTCCAGACACTGCTCGACACCTTCAAAACTTGCCAGATCACAGAACTCCAGGCTCGTTGGCACAACCACCAGACGATCACTTGTCTCAAACAGCGCTTCCTCAAGACTGAAATCAGGGAGGGTCTTTACGAGTTCGCGGGCATCGTTGCTTGACCAATGCTCGCTGCCCAACAGAGCGAAAAAGCGCGCGGTTTCGGCAATGCGACCGCCATCCTCACTGCTGCGTAGCTCCGAAAGCACGAGATTGGCCCGCACCAGATAGATGTGTGCGCTCCACAGTGCGCCCGCCTGACGCGCTCGCCAGGCTTCCGCCCCCGTGGGATGCGCGGTATAGGAGCGCACCGTATGAACCCCAGGCGATTCTGCGACTTCTGCCCCAGGACGAATCGAACCGATCGATGCACCGCCACACACCGGCCGACGACTTCCGACCACAACGATTCGATCCGCGGCTGCCATCTGCCAGGCTCGTGCAACAAGGGCCTCCCAGCGGTCATCGCATACGAAATCGAGTCCCACCGGGAGTACTAGCATTATAGCATTTGGGTCAGTAAGTTTCAGCTCCGCGGCAGCGAGTGCCGTTGTCAACGCGGTCCCTCGCGACCACGGTTCAACAAATAGGTGATACTCGTCTGCTTCCAGCAACCCGAACTGCTCGATATGTTCCTGAACGACTTTGGCAATCGCGCCCGGAACCGCGATCAACAGGGGACGCTCACTACGTTCGCGCACCGCCGCGATAGCGCGCGCCAAGGGGCTTGTGCCCGTTGCCGGGTCCATCGCCAACTCCATCGGCATATGCTCGGGAACCAGGGGCCACAGACGTGCAGCACTGTCCGTGCAGACAAGCAGGCTATGCAGGTGCAAGAGCCCCTGAGTATCGGTGGTCTTCATAGATTCTGTCATGAGCACATTGTAGTACAATGCACCCAGTGCCGTATCACAGGGCGTGTCACGGGGTGTATCGCAGGGTGGTACGTGAAGTGGCGCGGGAATGGCGCGGGAATGGCGCAAGCGTGGCGCGGGACGCCTGAGGTTGTGCGCTTTACCCGTGATCGTATATCCTTGCACCTGCGAGCCATACCGACCCCCCCCCAAGGAGGCATCACCGTGCGCCTGCTCGCTCGTTCAGACTTCGATGGGCTGGCTGCCTCGTGGGGCTCCACACCTTGCCCGTTGACGTGCCCGACATCAAAGAGCACAGATGTTTCTCTTTGTTGCGACCAGCCCTCAGGCTTTCCTCCTGCCTTCGTCAACTCACTCGATTGATCGACGGTATGCAAGATTTCCTGACTTTTATCGGACATGGATTCTGCCATCAGATCCCCGCACGCACCTTTGAGTCTGGCGGCCTGTTTTTCGCGGTCTGCGCCCGCGATACCGGCATCCATCTGGGAATTGCACTTGCGGTGCTGTGGGCCTTTGCCCTCTATGCACGAGCACGGATAAAACCGGGCGATATGCCCCCTGCGCCCATCTTGGTGATACTGGTCTTGATGGTTGTTCCGATGGCCTTTGATGGAATCAGTTCCTATGCAGGGTGGCGACCAACCACCAACACCATCCGCTTCATCACGGGCCTTTTATGTGGCGTTGCCATCGGCTCACTATTCGCGCCTTTCCTGATGGGGCTGCGCCGCGACGCGGATTTCTGGCTCAAGGCTTACACACGGCGAAGCGCTGAGCAATGGAGTGCGAAGGACGCAGAGCGGCGGAATGCAGAAACGCAAGGCTACGAAAGCGCCGAAAGACAGAGCACGGACAGACGAGTCTCACTCCCCCTCGCTGCCCTGCAGCTAACAGTGCCGATTGCCCTCGGTACCGGCTTTCTGTTCACGTATCCCCTGTTCGGCGTCGTAGCCCCTTTCATCGAGGCTGCGGCCTTCATCGCGGTTGTCTCCAGCGTAAACCTACTGGCCCTCTCCCTGTCAACACGTCTGCGTCCTACCGGCAGCGGCAAACGTTGGCTGACGATCCTCGGCCTGAGCCTGGTGCTTGCCATGGGCGAACTCGGTCTGACCGCGCTGTTACGCGAATTCGTCTTGCGTACCTTGTTTGGCTCCGTCGTCCCGTGGCTGTGATCAGAGGAAACCGAGTGAACAACAGATTGAGAGGCTGCAGCCGCCAGGCAGGTGACAACCTGATGCGTGGAACCCGGTGTGTGGCAGATCGAGCGTGTGTCAGATCGAGTGTGTACTCTGCAAGGAATTTGTCACAGTTTTGCACCTTGAGATGGCACGCCTGCCCAAAAAAGCGTGTAGGCAGGATGACCCCGTAGGGTAGGCAGGGGGACGGGTAGACAGAGGGGGTCACCCTGCCTACACGGTCGCAATAGATACCTGAGCGGCAAGGCCGTAAACGGGACCGAAAAGAACCAACCAGGAGAAGTCCCGGCTTAAGCGATGTGCTCCTGAGGAGTAAACAGGCTCACAACCTCAACATGAGGGGTCTGTGGAAAGAGGTCGACAGGGTGAGCCTGTTGCAGGCGGTAGCCAGCCTGCTCGAAGCGCGCAACGTCGCGCGCCCAGGTGGCCGGGTTGCAACTGACGTACACGAGTTTACGAGGAGCCGCCTGCACAATGGCGGCAACTGCGCCTTTGGTCAGGCCCGCCCGTGGTGGGTCGACGACGAGGGCATCGGGTGAGCCGTGGGACCGCCCAGGCCCACACGTGTCCGCATCGCCAAAGCCACAATGAATCAGGGCGGAGAGCTCACGTTCAGCGTCGCCGCCGACAATCTCCACATTCAGGCAATTGCGCTCAGCGTTACGACGCAGATCGCGCACCGAAGATCCTGCCGATTCAACGGCTACGACCTCGGCGCCAGCAGCGGCCAGCGGAAGCGAGAATGTGCCCCCGCCCGCATAGAGGTCGACGATACGCATGTTTTCGAGCGAACTGCTATCTTGCTCGCTCAACAGCTTCATCACCAGGGAGATAAGCCGCTCGGCCTGCGCGGTGTTTACCTGAAAGAATGAGGGGGCGCTGGTTGCGAAGCGCATATCGCCCAACTGCTCCTCCCAATACCCACGACCTGCAAGTACCTCGACCTTGCGAACATCGCGCATCTTGTCGTGTGCGGCCACGATACGCACAATACTGGTGGTTTTGAGCGCGTCACCCACCACCTGCGCAACACGAGCGCGGGGAAAGTTTGCAACGATGCCCGGTTCGGTCCACAGGGCAAGTTCCAGCGAGCCGCTTCGCTCGCTGTGACGCATCCCCACACGATAGATACCAAGGTCAGCGTCACCCTGAGCATATCTGAGCGCTCCCCGCAGCGCCCGAGGTGCGGCCACAATGGCTTCATGGGCGAGCAGACAGCGCTCTGGCGTTGCGATGCACATCGATTCGGCACGGTAGAAACCGAGCGTGAAGCCGCGTTTAGGATCCATAGCAGCTCCCAGTTCCAGCTTATTGCGATAGTTGAGTGGACTCGGCGCGGGTGTGCAGGACGCGACCAGACACTCAGTGCGAATGGTGGCAACATGGGCGATCCGCTCCAAGGCGTCAAGAACCAGAGTCCGTTTTGCCGTACATTGCGCCTCGTAGGCAATATGTTGCCAGCCACAACCACCGCAGGTGGTCGCGAAGGGGCAAACGGGTGCAACGCGTACCGGTGAAGACTCGATGATCTCGACGATGTGCGCAACAGAATAGTTGCCATGGTCTTCG
>JAIRXA010000056.1 GCA_031268525.1 Coriobacteriales bacterium
AGAAGAACCGACTATGCAATACGTCTCATCGCCGTGCTCACCGAGATGCAGGGCAAACCGATCTCCGTGCGGGCAGCGGCTGAGCGGCAGGACGTTCCCTACGCCTTTGCGCGCAGCATTCAACACGATCTGGTGCGTGCCGGACTGATCTCAACGCTTCGCGGCGCTCAGGGTGGTATGGTGTTGGAGGTCGATCCCGGAAAGCTCACACTCTATGAGCTGATCGAGGTTGTTCAGGGACCCGTCAATGTTGCGATCTGTGCCAACGATCCCAATTGGTGCGCCCGCCATCGTGGTTGCCCCTTCCACACTGTATGGCAGGGAGCCAACGCCTTGTTGGCGGATTATCTCAGCTCCGTGAGCATCAAGGACCTGATCGGCGGCAAAAAAGCCAGGCTCGTCGAGCATTAAACTGCATCACGGCACGCCGATCGACCTCGCCGCCCTGCTCGTCCTCCTGCGGCACTACATCGGGGAGTAGGGGCGAAACAGGGCTCGTCATGCGCTATACTGTGAAAGTTCTACACGCTTGGCCACAAACCGCTACATGCGGTCAAGAAAGGCTATCCATGACCTATCAGGCTCCCCCCGGGACCTATGACCTGCTTCCTGAGCGGGCTCAGGTCTTCAACAGCATACGTCAAAGCGCCTTCGAACTTTTTGGTCGCTATGGGTATCTCCCGATTGAGACTCCTGTTTTCGAGCAGCTTGATGTCTTTGTGCGTGGCATCGGCGATGCGACCGATGTCATCGGCAAGGAGATGTACCTGGTCTTATCGCAGCATGCGCTTGCCAAACTTGCGCAGGGTGGGAAGGCGCCCGAGGTTTCGAGCATCCTGGCCCTGCGGCCCGAGCAGACGGCAGGTGTCGCGCGCGCCGTCGTGCAGCATCAACTCGCCTCGCCTGGAGGCGCTCCCGTCAAGCTCGTCTACGCGGGGCCGATGTTTCGCCATGAGCATCCTCAAAAGGGACGCTACCGCGAGTTTCGCCAGATCGGTGTGGAGTGTCTCGGCGCTGCCGAGCCGAGTGCCGACGCTGAAGTCATCATCATGTTGATGCGCTTTTTTGCCGAGTTGGGCATACCGCGTGATCGTATGCGCCTGCTTCTCAACTCGATGGGTGATGATTCATGCCGCCCCGCCTATCGCCAGCAGATACAGGACTACATCCTTGCGCACGCCGGCGATCTGTGCGCAGAATGTGTGCGTCGTGCCGACAGTAATCCTCTGCGCGCCTTCGATTGCAAGAATCCCGGCTGTCAGACGATCATGGCCGACGCTCCGCTTATTGCCGATGTCTTATGCGATGAGTGCCGCACGCACTACGATGCCGTCCGAGCCTATCTGGATGCCGCAGACATAGACTATGAGGAGGCGCCGCGTCTGGTTCGCGGGCTGGATTACTACACACGCACGGTCTTTGAGGTGCAGGTCACCGAGGGACTCGGCGCACAGAATGCCATCGGAGGAGGAGGGCGTTACGATCGCCTCATTGAGGACTTTGGTGGTAAGCCGACGCCCGGACTGGGCTTCGCGGTCGGTTTCGAGCGTATCTGGCTTGTGCTGGAATCGCTGGAAGCTCTGAAATCAGCGAACTTTGAGCTTGGGGCACCGCGCGTTTTTCTCGCGACTGTGGAGAATGCAGCCCGGCCTCTCGCCTTCGAGTTGGCGAGGCAGTTGCGCGACGCGGGTATCAGTGCCGAGCTGGATCATCAGGCGCGCTCACTCAAATCGCAGTTCAAGCTCGCCGATCGTCTCAAAGCGGCTTTTGTCGCCATCCTGGGGCCCGATGAGCTGGCGGACGGAAAGCTAACCCTGCGCGACATGGCGACCCGCGAGGAATCGCTGCTTGCGCTTACCGACATTGTCGAAAGGTTGAGGGCATGACGATCTCTGAAGCTGCGGCAGCCATCGCAGGCGCCGCGAACATCGCGGACAAAACCGGAAACACCGCGAACGAACACTGCATGCACACGCATACCTGTGGCCAGCTGCGCGCTGACGATATCGGCGAGACGGTCACTCTGACCGGTTGGGTCAGCCATCGTCGCGACCACGGCGGACTGATCTTTGTCGATCTGCGCGACCGCGATGGCATCACCCAGATCGTCTTTGACCCCGAGACGCTCGCACCGAATATCTTTGCGCAGGGCGAAAGGATGCGTCCCGAATGGGTCATCCTTGCCGAGGGTAAGGTGCGTGCGCGCCCCGAGGGAACCGTCAACGCTCACATGCAGACAGGTGAGATCGAGGTGCTTCTGGTGTCGGTTGAGGTGCTCAATACCTCAAAGACACCACCCTTTGCCCTTGAGGACGGCATCGAGACCGATGAGCTCACGCGCCTGCGCTGGCGTTACCTCGACATCCGTCGCCCGGAGGTACTTGCCTCCCTGCGGCTGCGCTCCACCGTTACCGCCGCCTTGCACACCGCACTCGGTGCGCGCGGATTCATCGAGGTCGAAACCCCCATTCTGGGCCGTTCGACACCAGAGGGCGCCCGTGACTTCCTCGTTCCGAGCCGCGTGAATACCGGTAGCTTCTATGCCCTGCCGCAAAGCCCTCAGCTGTTCAAGCAATTGTTGATGGTCGGCGGCATCGAGCGCTACTATCAGATTGCCCGTTGCTTTCGTGACGAGGATCTGCGCGCCGATCGTCAGCCTGAGTTTACCCAGCTTGACGTGGAGATGAGCTTCATCGAGGACAGCGATGTCATGGATCTCATGGAGGAAGTCATGGCCGAAGTGCTCGCGGCAGTTGGTGTTGAGCACAGCTTTCCCCTGCAGCGTATCTGTTATGCCGAGTCGATGGCGCGCTATGGCAATGATCGCCCCGATACGCGCTTCGGTCTGGAGCTTGTTGACCTCTCGCATGTCGTGGCACACAGCGGTTTTAAGGTCTTTACCTCGGCAATCGAGGCAGGTGGGGTAGTCAAGGCGATCAACGCGAAGGGCGCCGGAGACCTCAGCCGTGGAGAGATCGACAAGATCGCCGCGGTTGCGAGCGACCATGGCGCCAAAGGCATGGCATGGATTGCCTTCACGAGCGCCGGTGAGATCAAGTCGCCGATCGTCAAGTTTTTTTCTGTCGAGGAGTTCGAGGCTCTGCGTTTTGCGCTTGGTGTTGAGGAGGGCGACCTCGTGGTCTTTGGTGCCGATGACTTTGAGACGGTCAGTGCCGCGCTCTCTGCCGTGCGTCTGTATCTCGCTGACCTGCTCAAGGTTGAGCGCAGGGGTCACAAGCTGTTATGGGTCGTCGACTTCCCGATGTTTCGCTATGATGCTGACGAAAAACGCTACTTTGCCAACCATCACCCCTTCACACGCATCTCCGATGAGGATATTGATCTTTTGGAAAGCGATCCGCTTGCCTGCGGTTCCTATTCCTATGATCTGGTCATGGACGGCTATGAGGTTGGCGGCGGAACCCTGCGCATCCATAGCGAGGAACTCCAGCTGCGCGTTTTGCGCACGCTGGGTTTTACGGAGGCGGAAGCCCGCGCACAGTTCGGTTTCCTTTTGGAGGCCTTAAGCTACGGCGCGCCGCCTCACGGCGGTATTGCGCTCGGGCTCGACCGCCTCGTTATGCTTCTTGGGGGACATCCCTCGATCCGCGATGTGATCGCCTTCCCCAAGACCTCCAGTGGCGCCGACCCCCTGACGGGGGCGCCCTCCGAGGTCAGTGCCCGGCAGTTGAAGGAAGTTGGTTTGCGACTGGCTCAGGCATGATGGGGATATGACAGAGCACAACAGGGTTTGACAGAGGTACGACAGGAAAGGAACGTGAGAGCACTGGGTAAAACGATTGCGGAGAAGATCCTCTCTGCACACAGTGGTACGGATGCCCATGCGGGCGACATCGTTGTGGCGGACATCGATTTTGTCATGAGCCAGGATGGCACCTCAGCTCTGGCCATCGATGCCATCGCCTCGATGGGCGCTGAGCGCGTTTTTGATCCTGCCAGGATCGCCATGGTCATGGATCACAGCTGCCCTTCGCCTCTGGAGGGTGTGAGCGCTATCCATGCAAAGATACGGGCTTTTGGTAAGAAGACCGGCATCAAGGTGTACGACTGGGGCTGCGGAGTCTGCCACCAGCTCATACCCGAGAGCGGATGCGTGGTGCCCGGCGATCTGGTCATCGGCTGCGATTCGCATACCTGCACCTACGGGGCGCTCAATGTCTTTTCTACCGGAGTAGGTTCAACCGACGGTGCGGCGGCGATGGTATCGGGCAAGCTGTGGTTCAAGGTACCCGAGACCGTGAAGGTCATCTATACGGGCACCCTGCCAAAGGGAGTCTATTCCAAAGATCTGATACTTGCGCTGGCCGGACGCATTGGCGTGGATGGAGCGACCTACGCGGCCCTGGAGTTTACGGGGCCGGTCATCGACTCGCTGAGCATCGACGCGCGTATGACCATCTCAAACATGGCGATCGAGCTCGGCGCGAAAGCGGGACTGATGTGTGCCGACGCCAAGACGCAGGCCTTTTTTGAGCAGCGTGCGGCGCGTAACGGGCTGCCTCTGGCGCATGAGCCGCAGCCGGTCGATCCCGACGAGGATGCTCGTTACACGCGTACCATCGAGATCGATGTCAGCGCGCTCGAGCCGATCGTTGCCAGGCCCCATGCCGTGGGCAATGTGGCAGCACTTGCCGAGATAGAGGGTCTGGAGCTTGCTGAGGGCTATCTGGGCACCTGCACAAACGGACGGCTGGAGGATCTTGCCATCGCCACAGCGATACTCAAGGGCCGTACGATCCATCCCGACTTTCGACTCGTTGTAGCGCCAGCCTCACGCGATATCTATCTCGACGCGATGGCGCAGGGATTCATCCAGACCCTCGTTGCCGCGGGTGCCAGCGTGGTCACCCCAGGATGCGGACCCTGCGTCGGCACTCACAACGGCGTGCCGAGCGATGGTGAGAATGTCATTTCGACCGCGAATCGTAACTTCAAGGGCCGGATGGGCAATTCGAATGCGTTCATCTATCTGGCCTCGCCGGCGACGGTGGCGGCCAGTTCTCT
Organism: Coriobacteriales bacterium; assembly: GCA_031268525.1. Taxonomy (GTDB): domain Bacteria; phylum Actinomycetota; class Coriobacteriia; order Coriobacteriales; family UBA8131; genus JAIRXA01. Next base: position 5,026 of record JAIRXA010000056.1, read on the forward strand.
CAACGCGCGCGTCACCGACCCGCGCGAGTATCTGTAGGTTTGTCATGGCCGACCATCTCGGCAATCCAGGTTAAAGCAAGGGAGTACCAGTGAGTATCAGGGCAAAGGCATTCAAGTTTGGCGACGACATCAATACCGACTACATCATTTCTGGCAGGTACAAGTTCAAGTCAAACGACATGAACGATATGGCGCATCACGCGATGGAGGAGCTTGATCCGCATTACTACGAGCGTGTTACGCCCGAGGGTGGCATCCTCGTTGCCGGCACGAACTTTGGCTGCGGCTCCTCGCGCGAGCAGGCGCCACTCGTCCTTATTCATTCCAACACCAGGGCAGTGCTCGCAAAGACCTTTGCTCGCATATTCTTTCGTAACGCCATCAATACCGGCCTGCCGCTTGTTGAGATCGATACCGACAGGATAGGCGAGGGAGATGAACTTGAGCTTGATCTGGAGGCAGGAGTCGTGCACAACCTGACGTCTGGAGAGGATCTGCCCTTTGCTCCGCTGCCGTCCGTGATGGCAACCCTGCTGGCAGATGGCGGCCTCGCGGAACACTTCCGCCGACACGGCGGCTTCGCCTTTGGAGCGTGATCGGCATGGTGCAGAGAAAGAAAGTGGAGATCGACTTTGACACGAGCACCGACCGCAGCCTCATCGTCGAGCAGGCGCTCAACGATCCCGCAACCCTTGCAGCACTCGTCGATAATCTCTCGACCGATGCCCGGCGAATCCGGCAGTTTTCCGCTGCCGTCATCAATCTGGTCGCCGAGCGCCAGCCGGAGCTTCTTGCCCCCTTCATCGCACAGTTATCCGACGCCCTCCATCGCCCCGAAGCGCAGACCCGTTGGGAGTGTCTTGAAGCGCTCGCCTGCCTGCTGGTTTTTGACCCTGCCGCCTGCGATGAGGCTGTGAGTGGTGCCGAGGTCTCTCTCTATGACGAGGAGAGCGGACCAGCCCGATTGGCGGCTCTCCGCTTCCTGACCGCCTACGGAGCCTTGGACGCCAGGCGTTCGGTGCGCGTCTGGCCTCTGGTCGATGAGGCGATCCAGTGCTATCACGGTGATCCGGAGTTTCAGAACATGATGGTGAGTGTTATCGCGTTTGCCCAGGGGCACATCAGCAAGGAGGTTCGTCGCGCACTCGCCGCGCGCATGGACTTTGACGCGAAGTTCAATAAGGGTGTGTTGCAGAAACGCGCCGTACAGATTATCGAGATATGTGACCGCTGAGGAGAGCGCGATGACTGACCGTATCGCGATGACCACCCCGCTGGTGGAACTTGATGGCGACGAGATGACCCGTGTCATCTGGGCTTGGACCAAGGAGCTTTTGATCGAGCCCTTCGTTGAGCTCAAGACCGAATACTATGACCTGGGGATCGAGGAGCGCGAACGTACCCGTGATTCGGTGACAGGAGCCGCCGCCGCCGCGATCGCCCGCCAGGGTGTGGGCGTGAAGTGTGCGACCATCACTCCCAACGCCGAGAGGGTGACCGAATATGGGCTCTCCGAGCTCTATCCCTCACCAAACGCCACCTTGCGGGCCCATCTCGACGGTACGGTCTTTCGCTGTCCGATTCTGGTTGAAGGGGTTTTGCCCTACATCCCCACCTGGACCAGACCCATCACCATCGCCCGTCATGCCTATGGCGACATCTATAAGGCCGTCGACCTCCTCATCGACAAGACGATGGCGGGAGCGACTGTCGAGCTGGTGGCGACTGCGCCTTCGGGCGCCGAGAAGCGCCTTCCCATCCACGATTTTGTTCTGTCCGATGACCCCTCGGGCGTGGTGCTCGGAATGCACAATACCGACATCAGTATCGAGGCCTTTGCACGATCCTGCATGGAGTATGCGCTGGAGACCCGTCAGGATCTGTGGTTTGCCACGAAGGACACGATCTCCAAGATATACGACCGTCGGTTCCGCGATATTTTTGAGCAGGTTTTTGAATCCGATTATCGTCAGCGCTTTGAGGCGGCCGCCATCGAGTACTTCTATACTCTGATTGATGATGCGGTTGCGCGGGTTATCCGTTCTGAAGGCGGATTCATCTGGGCCTGCAAGAACTATGACGGCGATGTCATGAGCGATATGGTGGCCACGGCCTTCGGTTCGCTTGCGATGATGACCTCGGTGCTCGTCTCGCCGCATGGCGCCTTTGAGTACGAAGCGGCGCATGGTACCGTGCAGCGCCATTACTATCAGCATCTGCAAGGTGAGCAGACCTCCACCAATCCAATAGCAACCATTTTCGCCTGGAGTGGGGCGCTTCATAAGCGCGGAGAGCTGGACGGTATACCCGCGCTGTCCGCTTTTGCGCAGCGCCTGGAAGCAGCCTCGCTGGCGACCATCGCCGCAGGAGACATGACCGGCGACCTGTATGCGCTTTCGCGTCTGAAAGAGAAGCGTCGGCTTTCGACCCGGGAGTTCATGGAGGCCATTGCCGCTCGACTGTGAGTGCATTTTTTCTTCGAACGCCCTGCTATACTGATATCACAAGTTTGATGGACGATCGTGCGCGCTTGGTGGATGGTTGTCAGCTCATATTCTCATAAACCCAAAGCAAAGGAGTAATCTGTGGCTCAGGACTATGACATTAAAGATATCGCCCTGGCCGACGCGGGGCAAGCCCGCATCGAATGGGCCGACCGCGACATGCCGGTGCTGGCATCTATCCGCGAGCGTTTTGCTCGCGAGTTGCCACTCAAAAACATTCGCATCTCGGCCTGTCTGCATGTCACAACCGAGACTGCCAATCTCATGCGTACCCTGGTCGCCGGCGGCGCCGACGTCGTACTCTGCGCCTCCAACCCGCTGTCCACCCAGGATGACACGGCCGCCGCTCTGGTGCAGCACTACGGCGTACGCACCTATGCCATCAAGGGCGAGGATACCGAGACCTACTACCACCACATCGACGCGGCTATCGACCATCGTCCCCAGATCACCATGGACGACGGCGCCGACGTTGTCGGCCGCATCCACGCCGAGCGCACGGAGGCCCTGGCCAGCATCATCGGCGGTACCGAGGAGACCACCACCGGCGTCATTCGTTTGGCCGCAATGGCCCAGGATGGGGCACTCAGATACCCCATCATCGCCGTCAACGACGCCAAGACCAAACACTTCTTTGACAACCGTTACGGCACCGGTCAATCCACCCTCGACGGTATCGTTCGCGCCACCAATCGTCTGTTGGCGGGGCGCACGCTGGTGGTCAGCGGCTACGGCTGGTGTGGCAGGGGAGTGGCCTTGCGTGCCAGCGGCATGGGCATGCAAGTTATTATCTGTGAGGTCGATCCCTTTAAGGCGCTCGAGGCCCACATGGACGGCTATCGGGTCATGACCGCTGCCGCCGCCGCGCCCCTTGCCGATGTGTGGATTACGGTTACCGGCGATTTGAATGTATTGGATGTGCCAGCACTCTCTCGCATCAAGGGTGGTGCCATCATCTGTAACTCGGGGCACTTTAACGCCGAGATCAATATCCCCTGGCTGGAAGCCCAGGCTACAGAAAAGCACAGGCTCAAGCCACTGGTGGAGGAGTACGTATTTGCCGATGGACGGACCGTCATTTTGCTGGCTGAAGGCCGTCTGGTCAATCTCTCCGCCGCCGAGGGGCATCCCGCCGAGGTCATGGATATGAGTTTCGCCGATCAGGCACTGGCTGCCGAGTATCTTGTTTCGCACGCCAGCTCGCTGGCGCCCGGTGTGCATCCGGAACCCGCCGAGATCGACGAGAGTATCGCTCGTCTCAAGCTTGCAACTCTGGGGATAGAAATCGACAGCCTGACTCCCGAGCAAGAGCGGTATCTCAGCTCCTGGCAGATGGGAACGGTGTAGTCATGGCTGCCGATATCGCCAATCTGCCTCGGACCATCTGGTGGGACGTTGATCCCGATGATGGGATAGCCGGTGTCTACCTGATCGACCAGACCCGCCTGCCTCTGGTTGGGGACATCTTGTGCTGCCGCACCCTGGAAGGTGTCGAGCTCGCGGTCAAGAGCCTTGCTCTGCGCGGCGCTCCGGCGCTGGGGGTTGGCGCGGCGATGGCCGTGGCGCTCTTCAGTGAAAACGAGTTTGTCGGCGCTACCCGCGAGGAATGGCTGGCGGGTATTGACGCGGCCGCTAGTCGCATTGGCAGCGCTCGACCGACGGCGGTCAATCTCGCCTGGGGTGCCGAGCGCGCCCGCGCCTTTGCCCACGGGCTCGACCCCACCTTGCCTCTTGAACAGGCACGGCAGGCCCTGGTCGCCTTTGCCCAGCAGATGGCCGCCGATGATGAGGCGACCAACCGCACGATTGGCGCGGTTGGCCTGCAGGTTCTCAAGCCTGATGCTCGTGTGCTCACGCACTGCACTGCGGGGTCTCTCGGCACCGCCTACTATGGAACGGTTGGCGGTGTCATCTATACCGGTTTTGATCAGGGGCGTATCGCTCATGTCTGGGTTGACGAGACCCGTCCCCTCAATCAGGGAGGACGCCTGACCGCCTGGGAGATGATGTGCGCTGGTGTGCCCTCCACTCTGATTGCCGACAATATGGCAGCGAGCGTCATGGCTTCTGGCTGGGTCGATCTCGTACTCGTTGGTGCCGACCGTATCTGTGCCAACGGAGATACCGCCAATAAAATCGGAACCCTGGGAGTGGCCATCCTTGCGCAGCATTACGGTATACCGCTGTATATCTGCGCGCCCACTTCCACTGTTGATCTTGGTTTGGCCGAGGGGAATCGGATACCTATCGAGCAGCGCGACCCCCGCGAGTTGGAGGGCTTTACGGTTTCGGGCGCCATTTTGCCCGATGATGCGAACACCAGCCAGGCGCTCGACCTGCTCACCGCCTCAGGGGCTCGTGAGCTCACGATGAAGGACGGACACCAGATGTCTGTCGAGCGCAAGGGAGGGGCGTATGCCTTCGATGGGTGGTTTAAGATGACTCCGCCCGGCGTGCAGGTCTATAACCCTGCCTTTGACGTGACGCCAGCCGAGCTGATCACCGGCATAATCACCGAGCGCGGACTCATCGCCCCTGCCGACCTCGCACAGACTCTGGAATAGGGGAGAGAGGGGAGAGCGCGAGGATCACACGATGAGCTCCCTGCTTGACGAAGCTCTGGAAGGCGTACTCGATACCGTCTGGTTGACGCGTTGCGTGGGCTGTGAGCATCCTGGCGAGTTGCTCTGCGAGGACTGTGCCGACCAGCTTCCTTTCATCAACCCACAGTGGGCCTGTCCGCGCTGTGGCGCGCCCTTTGGCTGGCTCGTCTGCTCTGAATGTATGACGGTTGATGGGCCAGCAATCCTGCCCTATACGGCAGGTGTGAGTGCCCTGGAATTCAGGAATACGGCACAGCGCATGATCATCGCCTACAAAGACAGAGACGAGCGCAGGCTTGCAGGTATCCTCGCAGGGATGATAACCCGTGCCCTCCCGCGTGGCTGGCTTGCCTGGGCGGATGCACTTACCTGGATTCCCAGCGACGAGATCGTGCGTCGTCGTCGTGGTTTTGATCATATGGAGCAAATCGCCCTGTTGCTCGCGGAGCAATGTGGACGTCCCGCTGTCGGCGTTCTCGACAAGGAGCACATCGCTGATCAGCGTGGGCTCAGTCGCAGGGAGCGTACGACAAACAGCCAGTCGTCATTTACGGTCGCCCAACAGGCATATGACAGACTCAGGACACAGGCGGCGAGCAGGAATCGCGGGGTGCATCTTATCCTCGTAGACGATGTGTTTACGACCGGTGCGACCCTGAAAGCGGCTAGCGAAACTCTGCTTGCGGCGGGGGTAGGGGAGATACGTGTCGCAACGGTTGCGAGAGTCTGCTAGAATCATGGGGTTCCCTCCGGGTCTGTGGTTGCGGTGGCATCGCTGTGGTGTCGCCTAGTCCAGGGTAGATGCGGCCAAAAGGATCCACGTAAACGTACGGTTCATCCTGTACGCGAGCACGGCGCATCTTAGGGGTAAGTCGTACCGTCTGGTATCGTGAGGCATACGCCTCCCCAGACGAGAGGGCCAGTAGTGAGATAGTATCAAGCGACCGTCCCAGTATGCGAGTGTGGGGTCAAAGACCAGGTCAGCCGGTGGGAACCTTTCGTTTAAGGGCATTGGAAGGAAGAACATGAAGCGCATCTTTGGAAAGCGCATCTCTCAAAAGAACATCTCCCAGAAGAGCATCTCTCAAAAGCGCATGAACCCGGTGGTTTCTGCCCTGCTGATCGGGATCCTTGTGGGGAGCCAGCTGCTGTTGGGAGGCTGCTTCGCGGAGAATTCTGGCGAGGCATTGACCCTTGGTTCGCCGAAGGTCGCACCACCTGCCATTGCCACTGAGGGTGTGTTACGCGTCGGTGTCGATTCCTCGCATGCACCCTTCGCTGTACTCTCAGATGATGATGTGTTGACCGGGATCGACATAGACATTGCCGCTGCGCTCGCCGATGACCTTGGGCTCAGGCTTGAGCTTGTCGACATGATCGGGCAGGATGCGAGCACACTTCTCAGCGAGGGTAGCATAGACGTCATCATGGACATCCGCGCAGATGATCTCACGGCGCCGGTCGCCGCCCAGGTTGGCCCCTATCTTGTTGATGGGCCAGCCATTTTCACGGTCGGACTCTCAAATACGGCGGGGAGTTTTGATCTGGCCACGCTCAACGGGATGCGCGTCTCGGCCTATGAGGGCTCGCTGTCCGCCTGGCAGATCGGTGAGCTCTACGGAGAGGACTGGGTTGATACCTACCCCACCTTGAACGAGGCATTTGATGCGCTCAATTCCGGTACGGTCTCCTATGCTGCGGCCGACGCCGTCATCGGCTCCTTTCTTGCGGTGACGTACGACAACATCGACTGCGTTGCCCTCCTCACCGATCCCTCGGGTATCTACATGGGTGTTGGTATCTCAAACCTCGAGCTGCTCGATACCTTGCAAGGCTCCCTGCGGGCCATTCGGGATAACGGCGTTCTCGGTGTCATCACAAACATGTGGTTGGGGCCGGTATCGGCCAGTGTTGTCTCGAGCAATCAAGCCATCGTGTCTTTGGATCCAGGGACCAGCGGAGCAGATATCGGCGCTGACCTGCCAGACCCCTCAAACGCCGGGTAATGTGGGTGCGGAGCAGCATGGCTCCAGAATGTTGCAGCTGCATACCAGTGCCTCGCTCAGGAGCTCGCTCAGGAGCTCGCCTGTGCATCTCGTTCAGGAGCTCGCCTGTGCCTCGATGAGATCGATGAGCTCCTGGTGCGTATGGATATCGAGCTTCTGATAGATGTGCCGCACGTGCGCCTTCACGGTATTCTGTGAGACTCCCAGGTCATCTTTGATGTAGCGCCCGCTGCGTCCGCGAACGAGCAGTGCGAGTATCTCCGTTTCGCGAGGCGTAAGACCATGGTCATGCGCAATCTGTTCGCTGACGAATGTGATGGAATCAAAATTTCCCTGAACCTGTGCTGGAGTGTCGTCGGGCTGGATGGCCAGTATCGTGGCATCGAAGGAGAGGCGTTTGAGACAGAGCAGGTAGTAGGCCACAAACAGCCAGGTGAGCACCGCAGTGATGATGATCGCGACCAGCGGCGTGGTGAGTGTGTACTGGTCGGTCAGGCGTCCAAGAAAGGCGCCGGGAACGATTCCGAAACATAGAAGAGCACTGCCCCAGGCAAAGGCAGGCACCGCGCCGTGCGGGTTACGGGCCGACAGCGAGGCAAGCAGGTACCAGAACAGAAAACTGAAGCAGGCACAACCCGATGACAGCATCAGGTTGATGATGGCGTGTGCGCTGATCAGTGTCGTCAGAGGCATGAGCAGGAGTCCGGCGACGATGAGTAGCGCGGCGATGTCGAAAAGCCGATCGGCTCGCACCTGCCACCTGAACACCAGAAGGGCACAGGCTAACACGAGGATGGCCAGTGGTGAGAGGACAACACGCAAGGGAGTCCCCTCGACCTCGCCGAAGCTGATGAGGAAGCCCTTGACCACATGAAATACCAGCAGGCAGATGAAGAGATGATGCGAGAAGGGCAGGAAGGAGGAAGGTCGAGTGACGCTGCTGTCGAAGGGCGATTCAGAGATCGCGAAGCGATTGAAGACGGGCCGTGCGAGCGGTACCGACAGAAGATAGCAGGCAAAGGGTATGGCGACGAAGGCGGCAACTCCCGCCCAAGACGGAAGCAGGAATAGCAGGTACTGCCCAGCATAGGAGAACAGAAGCGCCACAGCGATGCAAATGCTCAGATGCCGTGCGTTGAGCCTGGTAAGCGAAACGCCCACCACGATCTGAAACCAGCTCATGGTAATGCGCAACAGTGTGGAGCTGAGCACCATCAGCAGGGGAGATTCTCGGTCGATGCCCAGATAGGCAAGCGCGACTCCACCGACTCCCAGAGCAAGCGCGACAACCGATAAGGGCTCAATGGAAAACAGTCGCGGGCGACGCATTGCGCCCAGTGCAATCAGGACGAAGACCACACCCTGTGCTGCCGTACTGTAGTCGCGAGCAAGCGGAAAGGTCGGGTCGTACAGCGGGAAGATGCTGTACATGAGCAACCAGCCGCTCAGCATCACCAGAGCCAGAGCGAGCGTACTGCGCACCAGGACGAGCCATTCTCCCGGCATCGCCTTCACGAAAGCCTCACTCGTGGATATGTTGGCTGTCTTCCTCATCAGCTGTTCGCCAATATACCATGTAGCTCGGTGTTTTGTGCTTCTCGCCCTCTTTTGGTGAGAGGTATTTTTTCAAATCACCCCCGCCTGGTACTAGACGGATCCTCGGGTAGCTCTATTATGGGTAATCAGGAGGATCCTCCGCGGATCGAAAACTGAACAGGGAAGGAAAGGATGGTGCGGTATGACGTATGACAATCGTGACCGGAAGGGCGTATCGGGCTCAAAACTCACCGGCGACATGGAGAGCCTGCTCTCCCGGCGCGGATTCCTCACCGGTGCCCTCTCGGCCAGTGCTTTGACTGCTCTCGGTACCCTGGCGGCCTGTGCACCTTCGAGTGGTGATGCCGACACCCCCGCCGGGGGTGGCGTCGCAGATAACCCGTCGAGCGATGTGGCTACGGATTGGCTTGGCGCCGAGCCCCAGATTGATGCAGCCAGCATTACTGAGACCGTCGAGACCGAGGTGCTTGTCGTCGGCGGTGGCACGGGCGGCCTGTTTGTCGCCTGTTCGGCAGCCGAGAATGGCGCGAAGGTACTCGTTATCGACAAGTACGTTTCGGGCGGCATCCGCAATGACCTTGGCGCCATCAATTCGCGTTATCAGCAGGAGACCGGTACCGTCATCGACGCACAGGAGATTGTCCGCGAAGCCTATCACTATGCGTCCGGCTATATCGTCCCCGATCTCCAGTACGTCTGGGCCCGTGAGAGCGGGGAGACCATCGACTGGTACGGCGATCGCCTGGCTGAGCGTGATGTGAAGCTGTGGCAGGAGTATACGGTCGAGAAGGATCAGGTCAACTATAAGCATTATCCCACCGGGCACTCACCGGAGTGGCCGCGCAATGAACAGGGCGAAGAGACGCTTAACGGCGCGACGGTACTCACCGATTACGCGTCCGGTCTCGGTGTGGAGTTTCGCTACAACACGCCCATGATCAAGCTCGTCAAGACCGGCGAGGTGGTAAGCGGTGTCATCGCGCAGGCAAGCGATACTGGTGATTATCTCCAGATCAACGCAAGCAAGGGCGTCATCGTCTGTACGGGTGGCTATGCCGAGAACTTCGAAATGCTCAAGGCCTTGCAGCCGGCACAGTATGACCAGCTCGGTTGGGCGAGCTTTATCCCAGGAGCGACCGGCGATGGTATCAGGGCCTGCATCTGGGCGGGAGCGGCTTTTGACAGGGAGCGCTCGACCTGTAGCTTCGACCGTTGCGCCCTGCCGGTCGGCACCCCTCCGACGGGTCCCGACTCCGGTGGCACCTTCTTCTGGATGGGCGAGCAGCCCTTCCTGAAGGTCAACAGTAAAGGCGAACGTTTTACCAATGAATCCGGCGTGTACGACTTCATCGCCCACGCAGCGAGCAAGCAGCCCGACGGCGCCTACATCACGGTCTGGGATGCGAATGTGGAACAGGATGTCGTGCGTTTTGATATGCACGGATGTTCGCGGACCTTCAACAACGACAATGGCGCACCACCCGATATCCCCCTGCCGGCGGTTTTGGGCATGAACGAAGGTCTTATCGAACAGGGATTCATCCAGAAGGCCGATACGATTGAGGAGCTTGCCAACAAACTCAAGCTGCCGGTTGAGACCTTTACGCAGACGATTGCACGCTACAACGAGCTCTACGATGCGGGTGTTGACGAGGATTATGGCAAGGAGGCCTTCCGCCTGTCGGCCGTGCGCACAGCTCCCTTCTATGGAGTCTGGACGGCTGCCTACATCCTCAGTACGCTCGATGGTATCTCCATCAACACCGACATGCAGGCGCTTAATTCTGCCGGTGAGCCTATCGAGGGTCTTTATGTGGTAGGCAACGACAGTGGCGGCTACTACGCCAATACCTACTTCAACCTTTCAACCGGTCATGCCTGCGGGCGCACGGTGACCTTCGGGCGCCATGCCGGTCGTGTGGTTGCCGCGCGCTAGGTAAGCATCGATTTATTTCATTGCTCCCACCTTGCGGTCGCCTTTGCGCTGCTCTGCGTTGACAGAGGGTACCCATATACACACTATGTGGCACCCTCTGTCGCATTGACCAGCCCCAGATTGTAAGTCGGTGAAGGGTGGTCATACTTCTCCTTGCAGGAATAAGCAGCAAGGCTTGAGCCATGTTGATGATAATGATAAAATGTAAGAATTCGTACTTAGTAGTAAGGAAAAATAGTGCCAACAGCAACGGTTACATCAAAAGGTCAGGTTACGATCCCTGCTTCTGTCAGAGCCCAACTGGGCATTGAACCAGGAACCAGACTGTCGTTTCTTCCTTACGAAGATGTCTTCATTGTTCGCCCAACCACCGATTCACTTGCATCGCTTGAGGGAGTGTTTTCCAACAACGGCGTTCATGCCAGTATTGAGGATATGAACGAGACACTGGCGAAAGCGTTTGCAATGGCTGGACCCGGTGGTGAGTGATGACTGGCATAGACACAAATATCTTGGTAAGGTATTTGGTAAACGACGATGTGGCACAGCACAAAAAAGCTGCCAAGTTCTTGAAATCCCTATCGCCTTCTCACAAGGGATATATCTGTCTGGTAACTTTTGTAGAACCCATATGGGTTTTGGAAAGCGTTTACAACATAAGTCAGGAACAGATCGTAGAGCAATTTGCAGTCTTGCTTGAAGCGCCGCAGCTCTCTTTTCAATGCAGGGAGGTGCTCCTCTCAGTAGTGCATTCAGATCTATTTAAGGTGGATATTGCAGATGCGATAATCAATAAACTATCACTTGCAGCTGGCTGCGGCGAAACAAAGACCTTTGACAAGAAGGCGGCCAGATTAGACGGTATGACACTTTTATAGGATTTCAAGTAGATGGTAGATCCTCACACTGAACCTGTCATCCAAAGAGACATGAGGCGGCTACGCCAATACGATGGTGCTTCGCGATGCGCATGAGGGCAGGGTGTTGATCGAGCGACTGCGCAAAGACATGTGTCTTTGCGCAGTCCTTTGCTAAATATGCATAATAATCGCAGATTTATGCACTCATTTACGTTACTCTTATACTCACTCACATTACAGTGGGGAAGTACAGGGAAAATGAGGAGGTTTCACCATGTCTGTATTCAAGAAGACACGTGCGCTTCTTGCCACGTGCGTTCTGGCCTTGAGTCTGGCGCTCGTTGCCTGTGGCGGCGGCACGGCTCCTGCGGGAGGGGGCACTGCGACCGATGGTGCGTCGGACGGCGCCGCATTTACGACCATCGAAGCGGGCAAGATTCTCGTTGGTTCTGACTGCGACTATCCGCCCTTTATCTACATCGAGAACGGTCAAGCTGCGGGTTTTGAGTATGAGCTCGCTCAGGCCATCGGTGCAGATCTCGGCTATACCGTCGAGTACCTGCCACTCCAAAACTTCGACACCATCATCGCTTCCGTTGCGGCGGGCAGTAAGATGGATATCGGTTTCTCGTCTTTTACGATCACCGATGAGCGCAAAGAGCTCGTCGATTTCTCCATCCCGTACTTCGATTCCAATCAGGCCTGTGTTGTGATGAAGGGTTCGGGGTATACGAGTACCACCGATCTTGCCGGTCTGACCGTGGGTGCGCAGTCTGGTACGACGGGCGAATCTTGGGCAAACGAGAACATTCCCGGCGTCACCGTCAAGGGTTACAACCAGACTTCCGAGGCGCTTGCAGCTCTGGCTGCGGGCGATGTTGAGGCCATTTTCTTCGATGAGCCTGTTGCCACCGAGCAAGTTTCCACGGCCTACACCGACTGCGAGGTCATTGCGGTCATTCCGACCGGCGAGCAGTATGGCATTGCCATCTCGAAGGATAACCCTGGCTTGACAGCCGCCATCAACGCGAGCCTTCAGCGCCTGGTCGACAATGGCACCTACGCACAACTGTTCTCAAAGTACTTTGACTTTGAGCCAACCATCAGTTAGGTGATTTTTCGCCATGACGACACGCCCTACCGCCAAAGACCTGCGTCATATGCTTGCTTGGGTAGTGGGGCTTGTCTGCGTTTTGGCCCTTCTCGCGACACCGGCTCAGGGTCTGACCACCGATCGCACGACCGCCGCGCCCAATCAGGATGGCGGACGCAATGTCATCGGTGGTGAGCCAACCAGGATCACCTGGGTCGGAACCGTTGAAGAAGGCGAGGAGGTTACGGGCATCACACTGCTTTTCCCCGCAGGCTGTGAGCTGAGCGACGACAGCTACGTCAAAGTGCAGGAAATGGATATGAGCGACCCTCAGCATCCCCTACATAATGAGCGCAGCGCCACGATTGATCTGACGGCTGCACGCCTCATCGTAGAACTCGATGAACCGATCCCTGCGGGCAACCTCCTCTATGTTGAGATATACAAGTTCTGCTTACCGCCCGTCAGTGGGCAGGTTATCATCACGGGCACCTACACCGACGCAAGCGGTGCCAGCCATGATTTGACACCCAGTCCTCCAATTGACACCATCGCCCTGACGAGCACTCAGCGTCTGATCAATGATCTGTCGGAGCAAGAATGGGTCAAGGCCTGGAACTCCGTCAAGTTCCTGAACATCTTTGTCAATCCGCTCTGGATCGTGGCGTCCATCCCCAGCCTGTTCTTCGGTTGGCTGCGCTCTCTGGGACTGGTGCTGCTCGGCTTCCCCCTTGCAATACCGGTGGGTCTCGGTATCTCCTTTTTGCGCATGTCGCGCTTTCGTCTCCTCCGTTTTGTCTCCAGTATCTACGTCAACATCATTCGCGGTACGCCCTTGTTTCTGCAGATATACATAGCGTTCTTCGGTTTGCCACTCCTCGGCATCAAGCCCAATGACTACCTGCTCGGCGTTCTTGTATTGGCCATGAACTCCAGCGCCTATCTGGCCGAGATATTCCGGGCGGGTATTCAGTCGATTCACAAGGGGCAGTTTGAGGCGGCTTCCTCCCTGGGCATGAACGGCGTGCAGACGATGTTCTTCGTGATTATTCCGCAGACCGTGCGCCGCGTCATTCCAACGATGACCAGTGAGTTCATCCTCCTGTTTAAGGACACCTCGCTGCTGGCCGCCGTTGGTGTCATGGAGCAGATGATGTTTGCCAAGACTCTGGTCAACACCGCGGGGAATATGACCCCCTACGTCATCGCGGCCTGTTACTACCTGATTGTCACACTGCCCTTGACGCGTATCATCTCGGTGTTCGAGAAGAGACTCGCCGCTTCCGAGGGGCGCGAGGCGCCGCCCGGTGATAAAGACAAGATGACCAAGCGAGTTGGCCTGTTTAAGACCATCGCACCACTCTCGGCAACGGATTCCGAACCACTTGATGCGACAACACCCGAAAGGCATTCCAGCGCATGACGACAGATCGTATCACAGGAACAAAGACCAGCGCCTCAACAGGGCTTCGTGCTGTCGTGCGCATCGAGGGCCTGCGTAAGTCCTTCGGTAGCCTTGAGGTGCTCAAAGGGGTCGATCTCGAGGTCGATCGCGGTGAGGTTGTGGTCATCCTGGGTCCTTCCGGCTCAGGCAAGTCGACGCTTCTACGCTGCGTCAATCTGCTGGAAAAGCCCACTGCTGGTACGATATATTTCGAGGACAGTTGCATCACGGACTCCAAGGTCAATATCAACCACATTCGGGAGAAGGTTGGGATGGTTTTCCAGTCCTTCAACCTTTTCCCTCATCTGAGCGCCAGGGCCAATGTTGCGTTGGCACCACGCAAGGTACTCAAGCGTTCGCACGAGGAAGCCGATCGCATTGCCATCGAACAGTTGGAGAAGGTCGGGCTCGGTGACCGCGTCGAGTATCTTCCGGCGCAGCTTTCGGGCGGTCAGCAGCAGCGAGTCGCCATAGCGCGCGCCTTGGCGATGGATCCCCATGTCATGCTCTTTGACGAAGCGACCAGCGCACTGGATCCCGAACTGGTTCGCGGCGTGCTCGATGTCATGCGTTCCCTGGCTGAGGCTGGGATGACGATGATTGTCGTCACGCATGAGATGGGCTTTGCTCGGGAGGTTGCCGACCGGGTCATTTTCATGGACGACGGCATCATCGTGGAGCAGGGAAGCCCCACCGAGGTCTTTGACGCTCCGCAACACGAGCGCACGAAAGACTTTCTCGGTCATATCTCCTAGCTACGAACATACCGTTTTCGGAGTGCTGACGGTCGGTCGTGGGAGCCGGTCAGCCGGTATCTACTTACGGCTATTCGGTTACGAACACCTTTTTCGCGCGCGGTATACGGTATGCTGTATGTGTCATATACCTACGACAAAGGAGGCTTCATGGATATCACCGTTACCGGACGTAAGATGGCCATCAGCGACGCGCTGAGAGCTTATGTCGAGGAGAAGATCGGCAATTCTGTGAAAGTCTTTGACATCAGTCCGATGTCGGTGGAGGTCGTTTTACGCAAGGAACGCAATCCCGCTAACCCGCGTCCTGCAACCGCCGAGGTCACACTGCACACCAAAAGACATATCATTCGTACCGAGGAATCCGAAGAGGATATGTACGCGGCCATCGATGTTGCGGCGGCCAAGGTTGAGCGACAGTTGCGCAAATATAAGACCAAGGTAGTCGACCGCCGAACCCACGGCCCCAAACTGGCTGAGGTTCTGGTTCCCTCCGATGAGGCGCCACCGCTGGACAGTATGGTCGTTTCGACGGGCAGTGATGATGACGAACGGATTGTTCGCGTGAAAGAGGTTACTCTCGATGCTCTCAACGAGGAAGAAGCCCTGATCCAGATCGATCTTCTGGGACATGACTTCTTCGTCTATACCGATGTCAACGATGGATTGACCAATGTTCTCTATCGGAGAAAGGACGGCAGCTACGGCCTCATCAAACCGCACATCGAAACCCTCACAGACTGAAAGGCGTTCGCAAGCCAGGGGGAATTCGCAGGCCAGGGAACGCTCAGGCACTGAGAAGCATTCGCAGGCCAGGGAACGCTTGCGTACCTCGAAGTCTTCGCAGACCAGGAAGCGCGCGCGCGCGGCCTCAATCACGCCGCGCACCATCCCTCTCTCCCCGGCGATGATCGTTGCAACCGGGCTTATCCTCGTGCTGGTTATAGGAGGTCTCATCCTCTATCCCGTCGCGCGTGACCTGTATTGTTCAGAACGTGCGAAAGCGCGGGTCGATACGGAACGCGAAGCGATCGTCGATCGCAATGAGGCGGTCCAGGATCAGATCGACAGCATCCAGACCCCGGAAGGTATCGAGGATCGGGCACGTGAGCAGTTCGGCTGGGTGCGCGACGGAGAGGAGGCAGTCAACATAACGGGTCTTCAGGCCAGCGATTCCTCCACGATCCTACCGGATGCGATTGCGCCCGGCTCCATTCTGCCCTACAGCGATTGGTGGACCCAGGCGCTTGATGCCTTCTTCGGCTATGAGTATCAGCCGCCTGCGCAGCTTTCGCCGGATGTAGAGCCCATTGTGGGGCTTTAGAGAGCGGAGAGTATCGTCATGCAGCGGATGAGACTGGCTGCCATCGATCTGGGCACGGTGACCTCGCGTCTTTTGGTGGCGGATGTTGAAGGCTCAGATATTCGTGAGGTCGAGCGCCAGGCAATCATCACGCATCTCGGGGAAGGCGTGGACGCCACCGGTCTGATCGGGGCAGCAGCCCTGGTGCGCGAGCTTGAGGCCTGCCAGAGTTTTCTGGATGTCATCCATCGCCTTGCCCAAAGCGACGGAGTACCAGTGCGACAGATCAGCGCGATAGCGACGTCGGCCATGCGTGATGCCGCCAACGCCAGTCTTGTTCAGGCAGCGCTCTCTGCGATCGGTCTTGATGTTGAGGTCATCGTCGGCGAGCGCGAAGCCAGCCTTTCCTTCCGGGGTACTCTCAGCGGTTTTCCCTGCAGGCTTCCTGTCGATAAACGGGTGATGAGCGTCGATGTCGGCGGCGGATCGACCGAGCTCGTCATCGGATGTGCCAAAGGCATCTCGATGATGCATTCCTTCAACATTGGTTCGCGCCGGGTGACCGATCGTTTTTTGCTGAGTGACCCTCCCGAGCTGGGCGAGACAGAGGCTGCCTGTCATTGGATAGGGGAGTCGCTGGCCCCCTTCTTTGCCGAGGCCAGGGCCGAAGGACTGCTTCCTGAGATGCTGCTGGCGGTTGCCGGTACGGCGACCAGTGCGGCAACGGTCGCAGGGGCGATCGAGCCCCATGACCCCGAGCGCGTTCATGGAGCTGTGCTTTCTGGCGAGGACCTGAGAGGGGTTATAGGGCGCTTATCTGCCCTGCCTCTGACTGAACGAGCTGCGGTTGTGGGTTTGGAGTCCGAACGCGCACCTGTTGTCGTCGGCGGCCTTTTGGTGCTTGATGCCGTGCTGGCTGCATCAGGCTTGAGCAGTTTCACTGTCTCCGAGACCGACATTCTCCATGGAATACTGCTCGAAGCCTATGAGCGGCTGTCGGCAGAGTAGGTCTCGACATGATACACTTTCACTTTGGCCGGGGGTGTGGCGGAATCGGCATACGCAGCGGACTTAAAATCCGTCGCCGCAAGGCTTGAGGGTTCGAGTCCCTCCACCCCTACCAGTATGAATGAACCTACGACACCAGAAGTATTTCAGTCTGTGACGGATGGAGGACTCGAACCCGTGAGGGTGAAGGCCGTCAGGCAAACGTGCCGGTGGCACGTTTGCAGGCCTGAAACCGAGCGAACGACAGTGAGCGAAGGTGGGGCGGATGTGCGCAGCACATACGCGCGAGTCCCTCCACCTCTACCAGTATGAATGAACCTACGACACCAGAAGTATTTCAGTCTGTGACGGATGGAGAACGGCATGATGAAGGAAATCAGAAGAACAGAAATAAGCGACGAATGGGCACATTCTGGAATTGTTGAAGCTGGTGACTATGTTTTTATAAGCTATTGCATGGGCAATGAAGGGCAATCAATCGAAGATCAGATAGATGGCGCCTTTGATTGTTTGAGCAAAAGACTGGAAACAATCGGTCTGACATTAGGATCTGTTGTGAAAATGGATTGCCTGTTTAGGGACATCAGGGATTTATTGTTTTTGGGAGAAATCATCAGAAAAAGATTTGATGGGAACTATCCTGCAAGAAAAGCATTTGAAACCAAATTCATCAGAGAGGGAATCAGCTTTCAAATCGATGCGATAGCTTTCAAGGGATAGCATATATAAAAGCATATGCCAATAAGCATATAAGCATACCGTAAAGTAGCTGAACTGGGGAACTGGAAGGCTGACTTTAATCAGGAGTATCACCGAAGGAAAGCACCGTTTCAATCCATTATCCACCGGATTTTCTGTTCGAGTTGGAGCAGTTCCTTGCGCGTGTGAACCTTGAGCTTCTGGTAGATATGGGCGACATGCGTATTTACCGTACCGGCAGAGACCACCAGCTTCTGTTGTATCTGCTTGGCACTCATATTCGACATGAGCAACAACAGTATCTCGCTCTCCCGTTGGGACAGGCCATGCTCGGCGCTCAAGGCTGTACTGATCTGTTCGAGTCGCAGCGCACGTTGCTGCCGCAGCGTGGCGGGATCGTATTCCTTGCGCATGATGTCGTTGAGGCCAAAAACGCCTGCGAGTATCACAACCAGAGTCAAAACGGCGTAGATGGGTATTTGATTTGAGAAGCTGGCGAGGGGGATGACGAGTCCCAGGAGCAACATACCCAGATGACCGCCGAGTATTCCGGCGTGATGGAGTCCCCAACCACATCCAAAGGTGTACAGCGGAGAGACGCCCTCTTCTATCGACAGCGTTGCCAGGGAGGTCCAGATAAACACTTTGAAAAAGCATTCTCCCAGGAAGATGAAGAACAGAGTGAATGTGATGAGATCATGGCTCAGGCAGGTCAATACGATACTGATTGAAATAAGCGCAACACCAGCTCTGTAGAGGGTGTTTGTGTTGAATCTGCTCAAACGTCTGTCACAGAAGAAGGCAACCAGAAAGATGATTGTACCCGAAAAGAGTCGAAGCATCCCCGTTTCGATCACCTTTTGTGGATAGTGGGAATCGAGGAGTTGTTGCATACAACCGATGATGAATCCGAACGTAAGGGCTGAGATGAAAACCTTGAGTGCGTAGCTGCTTATCTTGTTACGGGTCTGTACCGGTATTGGGGCAGGTATGTTTATTCTGCGCAGGATTGCTACGGAAACAGCGGGACAGACAAACATCAAAATGATGATGAAGGGTGTCGGCATATTGACGGTCGAGAAGCAGAGAACGCCTGCAAACAGAAAGGTGGCGCTCGTCGCACAGAGTGTCTTTACAGATGAAAAGATCGTAAACGCGCATCCCCATGCCAGATTAAGCAGCCCACTGCCAAGACCCGTTAACACCGCACCAAAGATCAGCAAAGGGATGAGGAAGAAGGGTTCCCACGCGGGCGGAATAAGGCTGCTGCCGATGATGCTTGCCGTTCCTACCGTGATGAGCGTGAGAGGTATGGCGGTAAACAAGGCGCGTGGAGCGCGCGATAGGTGTTTCAGAATAAGGGGCACCAGTATGAGGCAGAGAATGAAGGCGATGAGCGATGCAAAAAAGCAGATGAGACGGTTGAGCGTTGTCTCACCGGTCGGTGCGAGAAAACCCTGTGCCGAAAAGACCAGGGTGGTCCAGACAAGAGTGAATGCATATCCGATGCTTTGACGTGAGAAGACTGTCTTCCACGAGAAGCCACTGTTCTGCAAGGGAACCTCCCTGTTTTCAGGGTATACCAGACTGGATACTTCCCGTAAAGCGGCAATCATAAACAAATCAAGAGCCGTTTAGGGGAAACCATGAACTGTTAATGATGGCTTCGTCTCTTCCCACGGCACAGTATAGCAGGTTGCCGGGACTCTGGTCAGGGCACCGGGCAGGACCCTGGTCGGCGGACCGTGTGTTGCGGACCGTGTGTGGCGTGAGGTAAAGCTGATGTGAAAATGCGCATCAAACCCAAAAGGAGGAAGAAATGGATAAAGATCAGGTAAGAGCACTCTCAGAAAATGAACGATTTTCGAGAAGGAATTTCGTCAAAGGCGCGGCACTGGTCGGAGGCGTAGCTGCCTTGATGGGTGTTGCTGGCTGTGCGCCTGCCGCCGATGACACTCAGGACAATGGAGCGTCCGATGAGTCTGGTGGATCACAGACAACACCGCGTACCATTGTCGAAACGCTTGAGTGCGATGTTTTGGTGGCTGGCGTAGGCATAGCTGGACTGGTTGCCGCCGTACAGGCTGGTGAGAACAACCTGAAGGTCATTGCCCTTGAAAAGCAAGGCGTCGTCGGTGGCAATGGGCAATTTACCGAGGGCGTGTTTGCTGTCGATTCTCCACTGCAAAAGGAACAGGGAATAGAGGTCGATCGCTCCTATATCATGCATAAGGAGCTTCAGGTCTCGCAGTGGATCACGGGTGGCGAGCAGTGGACAGTCTTTCTTGACAACAGCGGCGACAACATCCAGTGGCTGCTCGACCAGGGCTGCAAGTTCTCAGCGGTCAGTGACGGCGAAGGAGTCGCAGAGTACCCCGTCATTCACTTCTGGCAGAATAAGAAGGCGGCGGAGGGCTGCTTCCCCTTCCTGCAGGAAAAAGCCGATTCCTATGGCGTTGAGATACGCACCTCGACTCCTTTTGATGGGCTCATCCTTGAGAATGGTGTTGTGGTGGGGGCGTATGCGAAAAATGAGAGCGGCGAGGATATTCAGATCAACGCAAAGGCGGTTATCCTTGCGACAGGCAGCTATTCGGGCAATGAGGAATACTGCCGCGAGCGCGGCTGGAGCCTTGATGGTGTGACGCTTGACAGCACCATCTACAATGCCGATGGCATCCGCGCCGCCATCAATGAGGCTGGCGCACGCAGTTTTGTGCCCTATGCCACCTTCAATGCCACAAACCATCTGGGCAACTTCTACTATCAGGACATGTTTACCTATCACGCGATGTCAAACCCCGGTGACGCACTGTTTGTCAATGAGAATGCCGCTCGCTTCATCTATGAGACGTATGCAGAAGAAAACTACATGGTTCAGTGTGTGCCCAATCTCACACAGAAGAAGATATTCTCCGTATTTGATCGTGCTACGATGGAGAAGTGGGCCAACAATGACGCGCTGTACCCCATTGAGGGCTATACGCCGATGGATCTTGACGCCATCGACAACTCGACCGATCCGGCCCTTGCCGTCGCCGGCAGTATTGAGGAGCTTGCAAGCAAGGCGGGCCTTGATGCGGCCAAGCTTCAGGCGACCATCGATCGGTATAACGAGAACTGTACTTTGGGAATTGATCGCGACTTTGGTAAAACGTCCGAGCATTTGCTACCCATTACAACCGCACCTTTCTATGCGGCGCATATCACCGCCAGTCCAGGCGTCATGATTGGTGGCGTGGAGACCAATATCTTCAGTCAGGTAGTCGACATCCTGAAAAACCCCATCGAGGGTCTGTACGCCGTAGGTGTGGATGGCTGTATGCTCTACCGCAACATTTATACCTTCGACACCGCCTGTGCTGGCGCAAACGCCAACAACATCAACTCTGCGCGCGTTGCCGCCAACCATATTGCGGGCAAAGTCGCCTGATATCTTGGGTAGCGCGAATGGCTTGGGTTAGGAGAACACGATCATGAAGAAAATTATACTCTTAAGTATATTGGCGAGCTTCTTGATAGGGATACTGGCGCTTATGGGCTGTTCCTCTTCCGACGAGAGGCAGACTGTAGATCCTGATGATGGTCAGGTAGGGGAGACGCAGGTTGACGATTCGACCGACGATGCTCTTCCAGTGGCGGACTTCACCATTGTCTTCGGTGCGTCAGAGGTTCTTGCCGGCGACGGTGGCTCTCAGGTGGTCAAGGTGGAGTATGAGTTCATCAATAAGGGCGCCTCTGCCGTGCCGAGCGAGGTCAGTAGTGTGCGTGCAACTCAGGACGGTGTAGAACTCTCTGCGACTACGATTGGCGGTGAGACGGGTAGTGTCGATTATCTGGTGCGTGGCGGTGGATCAGTGCAGTGCTCTGCGATATTTACGCTCGATAACTCAAAGCCCGTTACTATTGAGATAATCAACAGCTCTACCGGAAGCACGGTGGTTGCCAGTACGGAGGTGCCCGTAGGGTGACGCCCCTCTTGCGGCTGTTATCCCCTTGCGCAAGTTGAGGCAGGCAGCTTCGTCGCTTCCCAGCTTATGAGGTCGACCCTGCCCTGCTTGACAGATGCCCCGCTGTTGACGATCTGACAGCGGGGCATCGTGACGAAACCTCTGTGTCTGTGCGTCTGATCTAGGGCACACGTTTTGTCCTATAACCCTGATGAAACCCTTGTGTCTGTGCGCCCTAAAATGTGCTCCTGAAAACAAAGACCTGCAGAAATGCAGGTCTTTTGAGTTTATTGGCTCCCCGGGTAGGACTCGAACCTACAACAAACCGGTTAACAGCCGGTTGCTCTGCCAATTGAGCTACCGAGGAATGGCAGTGGCGCGAGAGGTATTCTAGCACAAACAGCAGCTTTGGGGTAAAATTCTCAAGCGATTAGATACCGGGCCCATAGCTCAACGGTGGAGCAGGGGACTCATAATCCCTTGGTTGCAGGTTCGAATCCTGCTGGGCCCACCACGTACTATCAGCGGATTTACACGAAATTGACATCAATTTCCAAATTGCGAATCTTAC
>JAIRXA010000100.1 GCA_031268525.1 Coriobacteriales bacterium
CTCGATACCACCGGTGTCGATGAGGATGAAGTCGATGCCGTTCCAATCAGCGCGATGATAGGAGCGATCGCGCGTCACGCCACGCTGCTCATGCACGATGGCGTCCTTGCTTAAGGCGATACGGTTGACGAAGGTGGACTTACCAACATTCGGTCGGCCGACCACAGCGACGATAGGTAAGGGCATGAGGCTCCTTGAGAAAGGCTGACTGATCGTATTGCCAACGCTTGCGATTACGGGACAGCAGTTGCGGTCACAGAGTGGCGGTTACGGGGCAGTGGTTGCGGTCATTGGGCAACGATTGCGGTCACGAGGCAACAGTTGCGGTCAGATACTCCCACAATCCCTGCGCCGTACAGGATACCACGCAAACGGGCCGATGCAGAGCGGTACTGAGGTCAGCGGCAGTTTTGTCGTCGAGGGTCAGGCCATCGTCGTTAAACATCACATCGGGGAGAAGAACGGGGGAGTCGGGCGCCGGGAAGGCAGTGATCAGTGCGGGCAGCTGCTCGATGATGTCACGAGCGGTGAGAAGCCCGGCAACATCGACATTGCCGCCGAAGAAATCGTTACGGATTGCCACGACGTGCGCCCGTACGCCGTTTGTGGCCAAAAGCTCGCGGAGGATGGGCGCGAAGGCAATTCCCGTAACGAGAATGGGGGCTGCCTGCGGCATGTCTTGTGTGTATACAGGGCTTTTGATTTTACGCAGGGTGTTCTTTTCGGCAAAATCTGCGAATTCGTCTATAAAGGAGCGCACCATGCCGATGCCATCCTCGTATTGTGAGAAGTCGCCATAATAGGCAGCGGGCGGTAAGGGTGCGTCTGCGAGCAGGAAGAACTCGTCAGCAAGCTGCACCTTTTGATTGCAGGCACCGAGATGACCGTCGGGGCTGGCGCCGAGGTGGGCGCCACGCCTGTCGAAGCGCTGGCCATTGGGGCTGGCGCCGAGGTGGGCGCCGCGCCTGTCGACGCGCTCGTCAACGCACTCGTCGCCGGAACCGTGAGATGCGCACTGAGCGATGAGGCGTCTGGCTTGCCCGGCATCAAAGCCCTGCTGCAGGCGGGCGTAGCGGGTGTAGCCATAGGGCACGACGCCGACGCTGAGAATGCCTGGTCGCGTCTGGCAGAAGTCGAGGGTCGCATCAAGCTCAGCGCCGTCGTTTACCCCAGGCATCGCCACTACCTGCGCGTGCACTTCGATATCAGCGGCCAGCAACGCATCCAAAGCCTCCAAGCCGCGCGCATGGTTGGCGCCCATCAACACGCGCCTGACCTGTGCGCTGACGGCGTGAAGCGAGACGTGCAGAGGCGAAAGGCGGTAGTCGATGACGCGACGAACATCGGCTTCACGCATGTTGGTCAGCGTCACGAAGTTGCCCTGTAAAAAGGAGAGACGGTAGTCGTCGTCGCGAGCATAAAGTGCTGGGCGCAGGCCGCGTGGCAGCATATTCATAAAGCAGAAGGTACAGGCATTCACGCAGGTACGGAGGCCGTCAAAGAGCGGGCTGGCAAACTCGATACCCCAGGGCTCATCGCATTCGCGGGTCAAAACGAGATGAACAAGGGTGGGCTCTCCAAGCTCGCTGGGCTCCGCGGGCGCACTGGGCGCACTGGGCGCACCGGGCTCGTCGCCCCGGTCGCCCCGGTCGCCCCGGTCGTCGTCACCGCACGCACGAAGGCCTTGGTCGCCATCTTCCAGCGTAAGCTCAATCTCGTTTTCGGCGCTTAACCACATCCAGTCGATGACGTCGCGCAGAATGTCGCCGTCTACCGCGACCACACGCATCCCCGCGCGCACGCCTGCACGCGTCGCAGGCGAACCCAGCACAAGGGCGGCAATCAGGCCGCCGGGCACATCAATAGTTCCAGAAGTCGGATACCTGTTCATCCACGACCCTCAGTTCGGCAGAATGTCAGTTGCTCGGTAGGGCAGCCTGTCTTCCAGTCGTTTCTCAATCATCGCTCCATCGTCCTCAAACAAGCCACTGCACGCTACAATAGCACAATGAGCAGACAGACCCGCAGCTACCAGGATCCGCTTGGCGACCACATGCGCGCGCTTTCCGAGGAGCGCGAGCGCTACCTGGCCGACTTCCCGCGCGTCGCCAGCGTTTACGACGGCTTTTACCTGCCCTTTATGCCCGAAGGCAAACCCGGCCTAGCTTATCTGGCTGGCGCTGAGGGCATCGTCGGCTCGGATATCCGCTTTGCGCTTGTGGAGAATACCGAGCCGAACTCATCCACTACTGCCTCATCTGCTGTGGAGAAGCGCGCGATTGTGGAGAATCCCGAGTCGGACCCATCCACCACTGCCTCACCTGCTGTGGAATCTATCGGGGAAACAGCGCCTACCGAGGATGCCGAATCTGCCGAGAAGGCGGAAGCTACCGAGGAGACTGAATCTATCGCCCCGACAAAGCGCATTGCCCTGTTCAATCTCAATGGCGACATCATCGCCCGGCTCAGCGAGGAAGCCTCGGCGCGCATCTACGCCTTTATCAAGGTCGGCTGGGAGCTTCGGCTGGTGCTGGTGCTGGTCAGCTACAACAACGAGATTCGCGGCTTTGAGGGTCAGCTGGCCTGTCTGTGCATGAACCCGGCGGTCGATATGGCCGGAGCCGACGCGCCGGACAGGATCGGTACAGACAACAAGGCCCAGACTGCCAACAATACTGACTCGCCACCGGCAGATCGCCCGTATGTTGTGGCGCTGAGAACCTTCATTGGCCATATCACCGAGCGCATCGCCGCAGGCGACCATCCCGGTCTTCGCTTAACCCAGCAGCAGCTTGTCCGCGTCATCGAGAGCAGGGGCGCCTGGTATCTGACCAAGGCCGAACCGCTGCCCGATCCCAAACGCGGTTGGGCGGTCTACAAGCGTCGCACATCGACGACCGACCATCTGGTAACGGCCGCCCTGCGCCACAACAAGGGCTGTCTGGTAGCATCTTGGCTGGGTGCCGTCATTCTGATCGCTGCCCTGGCTTGGTTAGTCTGGCAGTTGGCTCGCTGGGTTTGGGGCTGAGGGGCTCAGACGGGACAGGTTCAAGCGAGAACACACAAAGGAGCAGAGTAATGGCACTGACTGATTATGTGCAGCCTTCTCTGACCGCTGACGTGGCGGTGTTCGCCCTGAGCGCGGCGGATGCGGGGGAGACAATGGCCAAAACAGCCGTGGCAACCGTTCCGGCGGAGGCGTCAGCGGGGGCACCGGGCGAGAACACGAGGATAGACAAAAGGACCGTCCCCCCGTCTATGAAAGTGCTGTTAATCCGTCGAGGGCATGAGCCTTCCAAAGGCTGGTGGGCGTTGCCGGGCGGGTTTGTCAACCGGGGCGAGATGATTGCCGAAGCCGCGGCCAGAGAGCTCATGGAAGAAACGGGGCTTTCTGGCCTGCGCCTCACTCAGCTGTTGACCTTTTCTGAGCCCGATCGCGACCCGCGCGGCTGGGTGGTCACTACCCTCCATCTGGCCACCGTACCCGTCAGCGCACTGGCCACAGGCGGCATCGTCGCCCGACCCGGCGACGATGCCGCGGACGCCCGCTGGTTCGAGATCACAGTCACACCTTGTGCGACTCCGGCGGCGACCCCGACCGGAGAAGAAGAGGCGGATATCTACCACCTCGAACTGCTCCATACCACCCCGAATGCCGACGACACCATACAACTCTCGGCAACGGTCGCCTACTTTGGAACAGGCGTCGAACCGCACGTCCTGAGCTACGAGGGTATCGCCTTTGATCACGCAAAAATGCTGGTGTACGCTTCACTGGCAATTGGCCAAACCTCTGGCCAGAGGTAGGCCCCGAGCATCAAGGTTAGTGCGCCGGTAGTATCTCCAACCAACAGCCGTCTGGGTCGGTGATGAAGTAGAGATTCATGTCGTGGTTCTCATAGACGATGCAGCCCAAAGCCTCGTGGAGGGCGTGAGCCTTGTCGATATCCTCGACCTCAAAAGCCAGATGGGTATCTTCGCCACCGTTGTCGTACGGTTCGGAGTGCCCCTCGTTCCAAGTAAGCTCCAACTCAAAGGATGTGGTGTCATTGCCCAAAAAGACAAGCTTCCAGCTACCGTCCTCCGGCCCGACCTCTCTCACCGGTACAAGTCCGAGCGCCTTTTCGTAAAACGCAAGCGACTTCTCCAAGTCAAGAACATGGATGCTTTCGTGAATCATCTTGGCCTTCATGGCTGCTCCTCCCCGCATGTCTCCGCATGTCTTTACAGACCGCCGCATACATCATCGTCAACCATTGTACGGTATCGAAAGCCTCGTTCGATCTACAGGATCATGCCTTGCTCTCCCAAACCGGAGTCTGCTCTCTGGTCTTACCACTGACCCGCCAGGCGGCAATGCGCCCGGTCAGAAAGGCGCGACCACAGGAGAAGCCTGGACCAGACATATCCTGTACCAGACCGCCAAAGAAGTCGCCCGAACTGTTGCCAGCCGCATACAGGCCTGCAATCGGCGCGTCGTCAGCATCGAGAACCTGTAAATCCTCGTTGATGCTCAGGCCGCTCAGACTACAGAGTACCGAAGCCTGCCGCTTGAAGGCATAAAAGGGCCCCTGCTCGACCTTCTTCATTCGAGCAGCCTGTTTGCCAAAGTCAGCATCGAAGCCCTTCTCACACAATTCGTTATACCGTGCGACGGTAGCTACAAAGGTGTCGACGGGGACACTCATGCTGGCCGCAAGCTCCTCCAAAGTTTCACCAACAAAGAGGTCGCCTTTCTCAAGGGCAGTCGGCACAATAACCGTCCAGTCGCCCCGCATCGCCCCACCGGTGCCCATATCCTGCCATTCGTTCTCCCACTTGGCATCGAATACCTGAAAGTGGCAACACTCTGGTTGTAAAACATCTTGGGCATAGAGCTGGTCGTATTTCTGATCCTCATTGGAGAAACGCTCGCCCTTGATGTTCACGCGCAACCAGGGCATCAGCGTGCCATGGTAGTCCGGGACGGCGATACCAGGATCATAGTGGGCGTCGGTGCAGTGAGGGCCATCCTGAATGTGTCCGCCAGCCCAGTAGCCCATGAGGATGCCATCGCCGGTGTCGGTGGTTCGCGACCAACCAGCGGGCAGCCCTTCGCAGTGTTGCAGGTACTCTTTGCGCATTTCAGGGTTGTTGCCATAATCGCCAGCACAGATGATAACACCCTTGCCTGCTTGGGCCAGGATGTATTCACCGGCTTCATTTTCACCGATAACACCAATAACCCTGCCACTATCGTCGGTGCGTAGCTGCTTGGCCGGAGTCTTGTATCGGATGTCAACCTTGCCCGACTCGACCGCTTCCTCAACGAGAAAGCGGACAATCTTCAGTGAGGGCTGAAACTCGGAATCCTGCAAGGTACCGAGAAACAGATGCGTAACCGGCATCGTGTAGTTCCACTCGTCGCTGGCCTCGATGATCGGATCGAGAATTACTGGCCCGAATCCCTCCCGGTCGCCGAACTTGTTGATCATCCAGTCGCCGACCTCGGGCGCATAGTTTACCCAATTGCGCATGACTTCCATCTTGGCCCTGTTGTTGCTCTGCCCACGGTTAAGGTAGTTGATGACATCCCAGGGATCGATAAGATAGCCACCGCCAGCCTCAATCTGGGCCTTGGTATGGTGATAGGCTTGGGCATATCCATGCGTGAAGGGAGCTTCTTCTTTCTGCAACACGATAACGCTCGTGTCTTCCTCAAGGGCCAGGGTGTTCATGGCGATGGCGCCCGAACAGCCCGCGCCGATAATGACGACATCGGCTGTGATGGTCTCTGCGATTTGATCGTCACCAATGGGCGCAGGTGCCGCCTTGTAGTCGACAGGCCCTGTCGACCCTGTCGGCTCTGTCTGCCCTGTCGACCCTGTCGGATCAGAATCGTCACCTGCCTGATTTGGCGCACAGGCCGTCAGCGAAGCCGTAGCCAACAGAGCGCCAGCCGAAGCTGCTCCAGCCAGAAACCCTCGTCTGGAGATGCCTGCGTTATCCGCGACGCTTTCTCTACCCAAGTTCTTCTCGTCCATGTCTTCCTCCTATCTTTGCAAAACCACGAATAGGTCGCCTCCGGCATGAAGGCAACCTTGATAATGCGGGGTTTTGAGATAGAGCGCATCGTTTGGATTGCGGGAGATCGGGCCGACGGGAGCTCACATGAATCAAACGATATCGAGCCAACCGTAGATAACCTGCAGGATTCAACCTGCAGGCTTCACCTTGCAGGCTTCACGGTAGGTAAATAGTCTGGATACAAGCGATCAGGCCTTGCGAACGATCATTCCTTATCAACTTCGGCTTCGATGAGGTCGATGAGCTCTTGGCGGTCATGGACGCCCAGTTTCTCGTAGATATGTCTGGCATGGGTCTGCGCTGTCGAAAGCGAGATCGTTAGCTCCTTCTGGATGAATGGTAGGCTGCGTCCCTTGCTGAGCAGCTCGGCGACCTCGACCTCCCGGTGCGTAAGCTCATAGCGGCTCACCAGAAAGCCCCTATCAAGAACGTGGCCCCGACCCGAAATCGGCTCGATAAACAGGATGCGGTTGAAGAACTCAAGGGCCGGAATGAGAAAGAAAATCGCGATCAACATCAAAGCGACCACCATGGTTAAAGCAAAGATCGGCCCGTTTAGGGCGTCGCCACTCAATGAGCCCCCTCCCAGCGAACCACCGCCCAGCGAGCCGTTCAGGGCCGAAGAAACAAAGGGGCCCAAGGCAGCCATGATCTCCAAGCTACATTGGGTGACACCAAAGGATATAAGAATAGACGTGTTGCGCTGGCGTGAATAGCTCACTGAATAGAATATGAGCAGTATCTCAATACAGCACATTCCACCAGACATCAAAACGTTGGCAACTGAAAAGGAAAGCGTCGGAAAGACGCCTGGCAAGGCGATGGAGATTGCCAAAACCAGAATCAGAACCCGACTAAACACCAGAGTATAAGCGGTCTTCTTCAGATAGGGCTTGATCAGACCAATCGTCGGGAGCAGAATTGCAGAAAAGACAAGAATACCGATGGCGTTATACAGGCCGTAGAGATACAGGCCCTCAACATGAGCGAGACCGCGAATGGTCAGTGAGGTTGTACCGGTCAGCCCAATGAACATGATGCCTACCACTAGAATGATAGTCTTGTTCCGCAGCTGTCCGGTGGCAATTGGCGCGGGATGAGCCAGACTGCCATCCACAATCGCATTGCCAAACTGGCGACTCGCAAACACGATGAATAGACCAGAAAGTGAGGGAAGCGCGATAAGCAAAGTCACCAGAAACGGGGCTGGCAAAACCAAGACCAGTAAAGTAATGGCCGCAGCAAGTAAAAAACCACAGGTCGCCCAAAAGAGTACCTGCTGAACGACCAGTTCCCTGAGAGCTCTCGCCCAAGCGCTGGATAGCCAACTGAAGCCGATCGCTATCAAGATAATCCCAAAGACCACCATAACGAAGATGATCTCCGAAAAAGCCGATTGCCTACTGAAAACCAGGAGAATGGTACCTGCCGATACGCCCCCCGAGGCGATAATCAAAAGTCTCTGATTCAGCAACGAGCTGTCGAGCTTGCGTGCAAGAACAATACAGATAAGGCGAAATGTGAACAGAATAAGATAGAAGCACAATGCCATAGAGGAGTAGGAGAGATAGCTCGGAGTCTCAAAGGTAAAGAGGGCGGGCGAATTCACCGCTAACAGTATCCAAGCCCAAAAGCAGGCAAAGGCCAATGCCAGGAATGCAGCCTTGCGAGTGCCGCTCGCAGGTCTTGGAACAAAGGCGGATGTCGTCGCAGCAGACAAGCTCGTCCTCTCCCGCAATTAGTCAAGATC
Source organism: Coriobacteriales bacterium (assembly GCA_031268525.1). Classification (GTDB taxonomy): domain Bacteria; phylum Actinomycetota; class Coriobacteriia; order Coriobacteriales; family UBA8131; genus JAIRXA01. The sequence continues at coordinate 7,817 of JAIRXA010000100.1, forward strand.
AACGGCAGAATCTCTGTCACGCAAGCCCGATACAAGCTCACTACTGGCCTCATTGTAGCGTACGCCCTGTGTTTGACGCACTTGAAGAAAGTGGCAATTGATCGATGAGCAGTTACAATGTAGATGGGGAGGTTTATCGTAGAGCCTCGAATAATTGGGGGATACCAATGAGCAGACGCGACAAAGTTAATTACTATCTCGACATAGCGGAGCACGTAGCAAAACGATGCACGTGCCTGAGGAGGCATTACGGTGCGGTCATCGTAAAAGAAGATGAGATCATCTCCACTGGGTATGTTGGCGCTCCGCGTGGGAGAAAAAACTGCACTGACCTCAACACCTGCGTGCGTGAGGAACAGAAGGTTGCTCGCGGCGAAAGATATGAGCTTTGTCGCAGCGTCCATGCTGAAGCAAACGCGATCATAAGCGCATCAAGAAAAGACATGATCGGAGGGGCTCTGTACCTTTCCGGCATTGATATGAGTACCGGCGACTATGTAGAAAATGCCAGCAGTTGTGCAATGTGCAAAAGACTGATTATCAACGCAGGCATTTCGACGGTCTATATAAGAGAGAGTATGGACGATTACCGCATTGTTCAGGTGAGCGAGTGGATTGAAAACGATGAATCACTGACAGGAACACGAGGCTATTAGAGAAATAATGGATCAAGGAAGAATCTTCTTGAAAGAACTCTTACGTAACAGGCAATTCATATTATATTGGCTCGTCGGAGTAAGTTCTCTTCTGGCTGTGATTGCTCTTGAGTTTGCTGTCTCTCTTTATGCGTTTGATCTGACAGGTTCAGCCTTATTGTTTGGCTCGATCCTTGCCGCGGTACTTGTTCCTCGGCTTCTTCTTACCCCCTTTGCGGGTGTTATCTCTGATCGCTTCAACCGTAAAACCATCATGTTGGTTTCCCTGGCCTTCAGCACGGTCATCCTGATGCTTGGAGTTTTGATTCAGGCTGTTACAGCAGGTATGAGCCTTGTGGTTCTCTTCGCGTTTGTCCTTTTGCTTGAGGCGGGCAGCATCTTGTTTTCGAGCGCGAACGCAGCGGTATTGCCCCTGATAGTCGAGAAAGACCGTCTTGGTGCAGCCAATTCTCTGTGTTCGGTATACAGTGAGCTGTCATACGTGGTAGGCCCTCTTATTGGCGGAATTGTCTATGGGCTGTTTGGCTTTGCTTTCTCCTTGTTGGCAGTAACCATAAGCCTGGTTTTGAGCATTGTAGTTTTGTGCTTTATTGCTTTGCCCAAAACCCCCAAAACCTCTCACTCACAAAGCAGGAACAAAACAAGCGTATTCCATGATATGAAGCAGGGATTTTCCATCATCTTCAGCAACAGGTTACTGGGATATCTGTTAATAGCGGGGCCTTTCCTACTGAATTTCTTCAATGTCCCGATTTTTGACCTGATCCTGGTTTTCTTTGTAAGGGGGTCCCTGGGCGTAAGCCCTGAAGGATATGGTATGTTTACGGCGTTGCTCGCTGTCGGCGGTGTCGTGTGCTCGCTTATCGCTGGCAAGCTCTATAGCGACAGGCGAGCTTTGGCGTTTGTCAAAGTCATGCCTCTGCTGGTTGCGGGAGGTATGCTTTTCATCTTGCTGACTGTCAACGGAACGCAATTCATGCCTTATGCCGTTTTGCTCGGGATTACCTTCCTTGCCTGCAGCGTCATATCGGCTGTAGTCGGTCTGTTTGGTATTGCACAAAATACCATCGCGCAAAAAAACGTGGACATCGACGCCCTCAGTCGAGTCCTGTCGATCAAGCGGCTGTGCGCGCTCACCGCTGTGCCCTTGGGAAACCTGGCCTTTGGTGCCATAGTCGAGTCTGTGGGCTTGGGCTTTTCGGTTCTGATATCCATTATCGGAATCATTGGTTTGTTCGTGTTGAGCAGGGTACTGTCCCCAGACGAGTTTACCGCATAGGGGGCGGCCTGCTCGTCAGCTCATCGGCTCGTCAGCTCGTCAGCTCGTCTCGCCGATGCCGACGCCGAGAATTCTGATTAACCGCCTATCGGTCTCGTGCATGATTTCGTCAGCAACCCTGCCGTAGCAGTGGTGGTTTGTCGGTTTGTCGGTTTATCGTCAGTGGTGGTCAATGTTGCCAAATCTAAAGCTACAATGTACAATGTTTCGTACAAGCTAAGTTAAACATAAAACGTGTGGAGATGAGTTGACAGTGGATACGGTAATGGCATCAGAGGTCAGAAATAACCTGAAGAAATATCTTGATAGGGTCAACGAGAATGCCGAGGAGTTGCTTATTGTCCGCCAGCGTGGAAGCAACGCGGTACTCGTTGGTGAAAGGGACTGGAGCAGCATCCAGGAGACCTTGTTGGTTTACGAGAACCCCGAGGTCCTGGCTGCTCTGCGTCGCTCTGCCCAGCAGCTTGAAGAAGGCGATGTTGTGTCGTTTAGCTCACTCGAAGACTTGAAGAAGTGGCGCCAGACATGAGGATTGTATTTACCAACGAAGCATTTACTCAATACAATCAGTGGATCAGGGAGAAGGACAGGACAGCACTCGACAAGATAGACGCTTTACTTGAAAGCATCGCAGAAAGCCCCTTTACGGGAATTGGAAAACCCGAGCCACTGAAACACGAGTTCTCAGGAACATGGTCTCGACGCATCAACAAAAAGGACAGATTGCGTTATATGGTTACAGACAATCAGATAATCATCCTCAGTTGTAGGGATCATTATTGACGGCGGTCGTGGTGTTGGGCAGCAACCTTACCGTAGCAGTGACGGTTGGTCGGTGACGGTTGGTTTAACGCAATACATCATTTATAAATGCCCGCGAAAGCCGCAGAGCCTAGGCGACCAAGACCGCCTCTACCTTCTCATTGATGAACTCTATCATATCCTTGTCCGAGATGAGTTCTAACAGGTG
>JAIRXA010000034.1 GCA_031268525.1 Coriobacteriales bacterium
TGGCGCTCCACCATCTCGTCTAAGCATATGATGCGCGCCTGGTTTCGGTCACAGCCCTCTATGTATCCCATGGGAAGTCCTATCGCTGGTCTGTCTTGCAGTGATTATATTATACTATATATCTATCTATATCGCTAGCTGATTTTTCACACAGCCTGACGTATAATTTGACACACTCATTCTGAGTGTGTCAAATTATACGTCCCCCTGACACAGTCGTCCCCCTGACACAGTCGTCCCGTCCCTCTCACCCTCTGTCTCTCTCCTGCCTCCCCTCCTGCCCCTCAGAATCGGAGCACCAGATATATTCCGGAAATCACAATCGACAGGACCGTCAGAGGAAAGCCGACCTTGAGGTAAGCAAGGAAGGTCAGCGGGTAGCCTTCGCGGTTTGAGATGCCGGAGAGGACGACGTTGGCGCTGGCGCCGACGAGGGTGCCATTGCCACCCAGACAAGCCCCTAACGACAAAGCCCACCACAGGGGCGTGACGTCGACGCCGTTAGCCTGCATCGTCATGAGTACGGGGATCATCGTCGCAACGAAGGGGATGTTGTCAAGTATCATCGAGATGATGGCCGAAGCTACGAGAACTACCAGAAGGGCGATCAGTTCTTGTCCAGCGGTGATGTCCACCAAAAACAGTGCGACCTGCTCGATCAGTCCCGTCTCTGCCAGACCCCCTACCACGATGAACAGGCCACCGAAGAAGCCGATGGTCGCCCATTCGACACCCGCTATGGTCTTTTCCACATCCTGCTGCCCAATCAGCATCATCAGAGCTGCGGCGCTAAGCGCGATGACCGATGACTCCAGATGCAGTACACCATGCAGTACGAATGCCAGAGTCACGAGGCAGATCATCACGACGCCCTTGACCAGAAGAGCGTGATCGGTGATGACCTCATTTTCATCCAGAGCCATGATTGCCTCGCGCTCCCTCGAGTCAACCGCGAATCTGCGCCCGTAGAGGAAGCGAAAGCAGACGATGGTCGCCAGCAGGACGATTACGACCACCGGCCCATCGATTGCCAGAAAGTCCACAAAGCTGTAACCCGCGGCGGTACCGATCATGATATTGGGCGGATCGCCAATCAGCGTAGCGGTGCCGCCGATGTTTGACGCGATGATCTGCGTGATGAGGAAGGGGACGGGGTCGAGTTTGAGTTCGCGACAGATCATGAAGGTCATCGGACCGATGAGCAGGACTGTGGTGACATTATCAAGCAGGGCTGAGAGAAGTGCCGTGATCACTATCAGGGCCACCATGATCAACCACGGGTCGCCCTTGGCAAGCTTAGCTGCCCGTATGGCTATGTACTCGAACAGACCCGAGGGTCTGAGGACCGCAACAAAGAGCATCATGCCGACCAGCACGCCGAGGGTATTGAAGTCTATATGCGTCAGTGCCTGATCAAAGGGAACGATGCCACTTATCAAAATGATGGCAGCACCCAGCAGGGCTGCCAGCGTGCGATGGATCTTCTCGGAGACGATGAGCGCCATGACGCCGATGAAGATGACAAGCGCTGCGATCTGGACGGGCGTCACGGGCCGTACTCCCTTCGCGGGCTTCTTGGCAAAAGTGTTCGGCCTGGCGACTGCTCCCGGGCTACCGACTGATATATTTCAAGCATGCAGCCGAGGAATCCTGCCCGTGGCAACCGGGGCTCTTTTGATCAGAAGGGCCTTCTGATCAAATATCCACCCCAAGCAACTGACGGGCTGCCAAGCCGATGACAAATGAGATGAGCGCAACGCCGAGACTGATGGCGGCCATATGGCCAAAACGGCTCAAGAAGGGCTGGCGTTGTGCGACCGAGATATAGTAGTTAAAGGCGAATATCACGAATATCACCACGCCAAGCATGATGCCCAGGGCCAGCAGATACCCTTCTTCCGGAACCAGCAGATAGGGCAAGACGAGAAGAACGACGGTGATCAGATAGGCAGTACCGGTATAGATCGACGCTTTCAGGGCCTTCGGGTTGTTATTGGCGCGCTCGGCCAGATAGTTTGAGGCAGCCATCGACAGAGTGGCGGCTATGCCGGTGATGATGCCCGCTAAAGCGACAACCCGAGTATTCGCCAGGGCGAAGGTCAGGCCGGCGATGGTTCCGGTCAGCTCAACCAGGGCGTCATTGAGACCCAGCACGATGGCGCCTACGTATTGTAGGCGCTCCTCATCGAGCATGCCGATAAGCATCTCTTCGTGTTCCTGCTCGCGAGCGATGATGTCTTCGATCTCGGGAACGGCAGAGGTCAGCAAGGCGTAGGCCGCAGCGGTGCGATCCTCGCCGCGCTCCATCAGGCGCAATACGAAGGTGTAGCCCAGCACATACAGAAGCAGGGTGTACCAAGTCGTCTTCAGGCGATTGGGGGCCACATCCACACCGGTATAGCGCTTCCAGACTTCGTAGTGTTCCTGCTCGTCATCGGCAATGCGATAGAGCACATCACGATGCGGGTCGTGGCGTTCATGTTTCGCCATGCGTCTGTAGACGATATGATCGGTCGCTTCCGCCTTCTGGAAGCGCAGCAGGACCGTACGTGTTTCTCTGTCCAGAGCAGTCGCCATAAAGTATTGTTCCCTGCTATCCCTCGCGGCGGGCCTGATACTCGGCGACCAGCTTTTTGGAGACATCGCCCGGCACTTCCTCATAGCCTTCGATCTCAAGGGTATAAAAGCCGATACCGCGTGTCATCGAACGCAGGTCGCGCGCGTAGGTCACGACCTCCTTGTAGGGAACGCGGGCCTTGATGATCGTGCGCCCAAGGTCATCGCTGCCGCTGCCAAGAACCCGCCCGCGGCGAGTGGAGAAGTCGCCCATGATGGTGCCAGCGTACTCTTCGGTGACGGTCACCTCAAGGTTCGCATAGGGTTCAAGAAGGTAGGTATCCGCTTTTTCGCAGGCGTTACGGAAGGCAAGGCGTCCTGCCTGCTTGAATGCCATCTCGTTGGAGTCGACGGGGTGATAGGAGCCATCATAGACAGCTGCCTTGACATCCACGAAGGGATCGTCGGTCAAAAATCCCTCGACCATTGCGTCGCGGATGCCCTTGTCGACCGCAGGGATCAAGCCTTTGGGGATGCGCCCACCCACAACCTCATCAAGGAACTCATAGCCGCCGCCGGGATTGGGCTCCAGACGTACCCAGCAATCGCCGAACTGCCCCGCTCCGCCGGTCTGCTTCTTATGGCGGCCCTGCGCCTGGGCGACCTTGCGGATCGTTTCACGGTAGGGAACCTTGACTTCCAGCAACTTGGCTTCGATGCCGTTGCGATCCTTCATCCGGGAGAGAATCAGGTTGACCGCTCCCTCGCCAAGTGTCGTAAGAATCGTCTGGTGAGTCTGCTCATCGCGATGTAGGGTCACACAGGGGTCGATCTCGGCATACTTTGCCAGAAAGTCACCGAGTTTGTCTTCATCCTTGGTATTGGCCGCTTCAATGGCAACCGGGTACAGGGGCCTGGGGAAAGGTAATGGTGCTATCTGGATTGATCCGGAGGCGGAGAAGCTGTCGTTGGTGTGGGCATCGGTGAGCTTGGGGATGACCACGATGTCACCCGCCCGTGCGCTCTTCACATCCTCGGTTTCCTTACCACACATCAGATAGATATGTGCCAGGCGTTCTTTTTTCTTGGTGCTGGCGTTGATGAGCTCAACCCCTGATTCCAACACGCCGGAGAGCACCTTGACGAAGCTCAGGCGTCCCACAAAGGCGTCCGAGACGGTCTTGAAGACGAAGAAGGCCGGTTCGCCAGACTCGTCGATGTGCACCTCGCCGCCATCGACCGTTGGCAGGGGGCCGTGGGCGTCCGGAGCGGGGAAGTAGGTCACGATGTCGTCGAGCAGACCGGCGATACCCTGCTCAACGAGGGTCGATCCGACGAAGACCGGAATGAATATCTCCTGGGCTATGGCCGCTCCGAGCAGCGATTCCAGCTCTTCCTGCGTCAGAGCGTCGCCGTCGAGGTACTTCATCATCAACTCGTCGTCGGCCTCGGCTACCAGATCGCAGAGTTTGTCGCGGGCAAACTGTGCCGCGTCGGCATACTCGGCGGGGATATCCTCGACCTTCTCATCGCTGCCCACGTGATAACGAGCTTTCATACGGATGATGTCGATGACTCCCTTAAAATCCTTATCCACGCCCATCGGGATGGTTACGGCTCCCACGCGTTGGCCATACTGCTTCACGAGGGTGGCGAGTGCAGCATCAAAGTCGGCATGTTCGCGGTCGATGTGGTTGATGAAGATGGCGCGGCACAGGCGCTCGCGTTCTGCTTCCTGCCACAGTTTGATGGTGTTTATCTGAGGACCAGCGACGGCATCGATGACAAACATCGCCATCTCGCAGGCTTCCATCGCGGCGATGGTGTCGCCGAGAAAGTCGTCGGCGCCAGAGGTATCAAGGATGTTGACCTTGAAGTTCTTCCAGGGGATAGGTGCGATGGCAGATGAGATTGTGAACTGTCGTTTGATCTCCTCGGGATCATAGTCGAGATTGGACTTCCCATCATGGGTCGTGCCAAGTCGCGTGGTCTTGCCCGCGATGTGGAGCATGGCTTCGGCCAGCGAGGTCTTGCCCGCTCCATCCTGGCCGACGAGGACGATGTTACGAACCTGTTCTGTACTCGGAGCTGCCAAGGTACTCAACCTCCCTGTATGGACGAATGTATCCGTACTGCTTTCATTAAAAACATATCGACGCACTGATCAGGACGTGTGTCGACGGTTTGCAACGTGCGCGAACCACTATAGCAGATAACTGGCAATACGGATGGATATTCACTAGAATGAACACTTCACACGCAAGCAGGAAGGAAAGCCGTGCCAGCTGATTACAAGGACAGCATGAACCTCCCCCAAACTGATTTCCCGATGCGGGCCAGTTTGCCCCAAAGCGAGCCTGTGCGTCTTGCGAAATGGGAGTCGATGGATCTCTACCACAGGGTTTTGGAGCACAACGAAGGCCACGAAAGCTACATCCTGCATGATGGGCCACCCTATGCCAACGGGCCGATCCACATCGGTCATGCCTTTAACAAGGTGCTCAAGGACATCATCGTACGCTACAAGTCGCAGCGAGGATTCTTTGCGCCCTATGTGCCGGGCTGGGACTGCCACGGCCAACCCATCGAGCATATGGTGGAGACAAAACTCGGCACCGAGAAGATGCGGCGGCTTGATCAGGTGACGATCCGTCGTCTGTGTCGCGATTGGGCCACCGAGCATATCGACCTGCAGCGCAAAGGCTTCAAGCGGCTGGGCGTGCTCGGTGAATGGGACGATCCCTATCTGACCTACAAACCAAGCTACGAGGCCGGCAATGTGCGCATCTTCAAGGCGATGTACGATACCGGCGCGATCTATCGAGGACGCAAGCCGATCCATTGGTGCTACCACTGCCACACGGCGCTGGCTGAGGCCGAGATTGAGTATGGTGACGAGCTGTCACCGAGCATCTATGTGGCCTTTGAGGTGGAAGAGGCGGACTTGGGAAAGGCGGAGCCCTTCTCCGCAGTTACCATCCCGCGTTCGTTGGCGCTCCTCATCTGGACCACCACTCCCTGGACCCTGCCGGCCAACACCGCCGTCTCTCTGGCGCCGAAGGCCGATTATGTCTGTGTGCTTGCTCAGAGTCGTGCCCTCATTATGGCCGAGGCGCTCGTGGCTCAGGTTGCTCAGATTGCAGGCTGGGAAACCTGGGAGCTCTTACGCGATGAAAACGGTGATATCTGGCGTGTCTCGGGCGAACAGCTCCAGGGCTTGCACTACGCCCATCCGATCCATGAGAACATGACGGGCGTCATCGTGACCGGTGTGCACGTGGAGCTTACGACCGGTACGGGTGCCGTGCACACAGCCCCCGGTCACGGACAGGACGACTACCAGATGAGCCTTGTTTGGGATTTACCAATGCTGATGCCCGTCAACGACAGCGGTGTCTTTGACGCGGGTGGTGGCCCTTTTGAGGGGCTGCTTGTCGATGCGGCCAACCCCGTAATCATCGACTGGCTGCGTACCCGAGGCAGTCTCATCGCTCAAGTCGATATCAACCACAGCTACCCCCATTGTTGGCGTTGCCATAAACCCGTTATCTTTCGCGCCACCGATCAGTGGTTCGTTTCGATGGATGGTACGGGGATGGACGATGCGGGGATGGTCGGTAGGGGGATGGGCGCTGCGGCGACCCTGACGGATACGAGTACGGACGTCGACCCACATGCGGGCACAGAGCCACATACGGACGCTGAGCCACATGCGGACACAGAACCCCTCAGCCTCACGGCCCCTGCGGGCCTCGCTGGCCCAGGCCTGCGCGAGAAGGCCCTTATTGAGATCGGTAAACTCAACTGGTATCCCGAGTGGGCCGCCAATCGACTGCGTTCGATGGTTGAGGGGCGTCCCGATTGGTGCATTTCGCGCCAGCGTTCCTGGGGCGTGCCGATCCCGGTCTTCAAGTGCGCGCAGTGCTCGGCCACCGTTGCGACGCCCGAAACCTTTGACGCCGTCATCGAGCTGTTTGAGCGCGAGGGCGCCGATGCCTGGTTCACGCGTCAGCCTTCCGAATACCTGCCTGCGGGCACCCACTGCGAGCAGTGCGGTTCAAGCGAGCTTATTCCCGAGAAGGATATCCTCGATGTCTGGTGGGAAAGCGGCGTCTCACACACTGCGGTTCTCGAAACCTACCCCACGCTGCGCCGACCCGCCGATCTCTATCTGGAGGGCAGTGATCAGCATCGCGGTTGGTTCCAAAGCTCCCTGCTCACCAGCGTGGGGGCTTACGGGGTCGCCCCCTACCGAGGTGTGATGAGTTGCGGCTTTACCGTGGACGAAGAAGGCCGCAAGATGTCCAAGTCCCTCGGCAATGGCGTCGATCCCGTAGAGGTTATCGCAAAGAGCGGTGCCGATGTCTTGCGTCTGTGGGTCGGAAGCGTGGACAGTTCTCAGGACGTCAGCATCTCCACCAACATCATCGCACGCACCTCGGATGCCTATCGGCGCTTCCGCAACACCTTCCGCTTCCTGCTCTCAAATCTCTACGACTTCGACTTCCTGCGTGACGCCGTGAGCTGGGACGACCTGCCGATACTCGACCGTTGGGCGCTTGCTCGTCTGCAGCAGGTGATGGAGGCGGTTACGGCAGCCTACGAGGCATTCCGCTTCCATCAGGCCTACCGCCTGCTCTACGACTACGTGGTCACCGATCTGTCCGCCGTCTATCTCGATGTGCTCAAGGACCGCCTGTATTCAGACGGCGCCAAGAGCCTTGAGCGCCGTGCCGCACAGACCGTGCTCATGCATATCCTTGAAGTGCTTGTACGTCAACTGGCCCCGATACTGACCTTTACCTGCGACGAGGTCTGGGAATACTATCCCCAGGGCCTGCGTGCCGAGGGAAGAGCCGAGGCGATCCATCTGGCTGGGTGGCCGTACGTCGAGGACTTCTCGCCAGCTATTCCCGCCGCCGAGGCCGCTGATCTGCTTGAGCGCTTTGATGCGGTGCTCATCGTGCGCGACGCGGTGACCAAGGCGCTTGAGGAAGCACGCGGCGCGAAGATCATCGGCAAGAGCCAGGAGGCACGGGTCATCGTTGACCTCGCGCCAAAAGTCGCTGCGATCTGTCGCGATCTGCCGCCGGGCACCCTGGAAGAGCTGTTTATCGTTGCCGAGCTTGTGCTGGGCGAGGCGACAGAGGGCGGCGACGCCACGCAGGACGGCACCGCGCAAGCTGCTGGCGATGCTGCGGACGAAAACGCCACCGCGCAAGCTGGTGATGACGCTCCGCAGGATGCTCTGAAGGTGGAGCCCAAGGTGCGCATTGAGAAAGCCGCCGGTGAGAAATGCCCACGCTGCTGGAACATCCGTGAGCTCGGTAGTGACACCATGCATCCCGAGGTCTGTTCACGTTGTGCGGCCGTATTGGCGAGCCAAAGTTGAGGAATTCTCGCGAATACGGTCGTCGTCTGGCACTGCCGGTGATCCTGATCCTGGCGCTGCTTGTTATCGGCTTGGATCGCATGACCAAGTTCATGGCCGTCGACAGACTCGGCGATGGCTCGGTGTACACGGTCATCCCCAATATTCTCGACTTCATGCTTGTCTATAACATGGGAGCCGCATGGGGTATTCTCGAAGGCGCACGCTTCATCTTTGTCATCATCTCAGTCATTGCCACCCTTGCCCTGCTCGCCTATGCCATCTGGCGCAAACGGCATACCCTGCTCTCACTGCTTGCAATCGGTCTTCTCATCGGTGGCGCAAACGGTAACGCCATCGACCGCGCCCTGAGTGGTGAAGTCGTTGATTTCATCCATCTGCTGTTCATCAACTTCCCACTCTTCAATGTGGCAGACTGTGCCATCGCCTGCGGTGTCTTCCTGCTGTTCGTTCTCTTCTTCATGGAGTCGCGAGCCGATTCGCGGGACCGGAGGCTCAGGGCGCTTCATTCACGACAGAGCGATGAGCGGGAGCTGATCGAGATCAAGCAGCCCCTTGACGGCAGCGATACGCCAGGAGAATCCACCTGATGTCGCTGTTTGGGCATCGGGTTACGGCACTCGAGCAGGGTCGTCGCCTTGACGCTCTGCTTGGCGTTTGTGAGGGGATCGACAGTCGTTCACAGGCGGTACGTCTGATCGAGGGAGGCCTGGTTCGGGTCAATGACATCACGACGACCGCCAAACGTCGTGTTGTTCTGGAGGGCGACGAGCTGTCCTATGTCGTAGAGGCCGAGGCACCTCGCGCATTGACGGGCGAGGATATTCCGCTCGACATCCGTTATGAGGATAAAGACCTGATCGTGCTCTCCAAACAAGCGGGGCTGGTCTGTCACCCAGCACAGGGGCATGAAAGCGGTACGCTCGTCAATGCCCTGATCGCTCATTGTGGCTATGCCAATCTCGCATTGTTGCAGGGCGATGACCGTCCGGGGATTGTCCATCGACTCGACAAGGATACCAGTGGCCTGATGCTTGTGGCTAAAAGTGACACTGCGGGATACCTGCTGGCTGATGAGATACGCGTCAAGGCGATCGATCGGCGCTACCTTACCTTGGTTCACGGTACGATCGCCTCCGATACCGGGCTCGTCGACGCACCGATTGCTCGCGGCGAAGTCGATCGCTTGCGCATGGTCGTCTCCAAGGCGCCGAACGCCCGAGCGAGTGTGACCGCCTTCACGGTGCTGGAGCGCTTTGACGCCGGACGCTTTGACGAAGGATATACGCTGCTGGAATGCAAGCTCTATACCGGTCGCACCCATCAGATTCGCGTCCACATGGCCTACACGGGACACCCCTGTGTCGGCGACCCTCTCTATGGCATGACCCGTCGTCCGAAGGCCCAGCTTGGCCTCACGCGGCAGTTTCTGCATTCCTGGTTCCTGAACTTTGCGCACCCCATCATCGGCGAGGAACTCGAGTTTTTTGACCCTTTACCTGCCGATCTGTACGACGCCTTCGAGTCGATAGCGGGGGAGAGCCTCGGAGTGACCGAGGCTGGCAAACGCATACTACCCTTGGCTGCTCAAATGAAGCGCGAAGCAGCTCATCGGTTGAGCGCTGATGGATCGTGATGGATAAAGCCCCAAGACCCGAGACACAATGGATAAAGCCCCAAGACCCGAGGCCCCTATGAAAGGATCCGCCATGTCCACACCGCCAAGCCTGCCGCCAGTCCTCTCTGCCGACAGCAGTCTGGCCGAGCTCAGAGCATTTTTTGCCAAGGACCGATATGCCGTGGGGCTGACCGGCGCACGTATCATCGAGGCGAAAGTGGATCGGGTCATATGCGAGCTTGCTATTACTGAACAACATCTCAACGCAATGGGTGCGGTCATGGGCGGTGCGATCTTTACCCTGGCGGACTTTGCCCTGGCGATCATATCCAATCTTGGCCAGGCTCCGACCGTCTCCGTCTCCAGCACCATCGAATACCTCAACGCTCCACGGGGTTCTGTTCTTCGCGCACAGGCACGGGTCGATAAATCGGGAGGAAGCCTTGGGTACTACACCGTCGATATACACGATGAAGTCGGCACGCATGTCGCCCGCTTTGTCGCGACCTGCTTCAGGCGTCGTGGCCCTCACTTTAACCAGGCAGAGTCCATCTGAGGCAGATTTCATGGCAGCCGATGAAGAGAAACCCCTGCCGTGGGCGGGGGTTTCTCTTCATCGGACCAACAGCTCACGTTCCGGCAGGATATCTGATCGTAGGATCAGGAGCAGGAGAGAAGTACTTTCAGACGAACAGGGTGTAAGGTCTATGCGTGTGCTGCTGCATCGATGGTATTCTTGCCAGCCGCGTTGATACCTGCCATGCGGCCGAAGGTCAGTGCGGTTCCAAGGCTGATGCCGGCGACGGTTACGGGGTATTCGACCAGGAAACGTCCGCCCTGAGTGTTGCCGCAGACATAGAGGCCTTCTATGGGATTGTTGTCATCGTCAATCGGCTGTAGTCTGGAATTGCACTCCAGGCCGCCCATGACAACAAGCATGCCGGCGGAATCAAATTTCACTGCATAATAGGGAGGATTCTCGACGGGAAAAAGACGTGTAGACACCTTGCCAAAATCCTCGTCGACACCTTTATGGCAGAGTTCGTTATAGCGCTCAATTTCGGCCGTGACCGTCTCGAGAGGAAGGCCCATACCTGCTGCCAGTTCCTCGATGGAATCGGCGATGACGTCGGTTCCCTCCGCAATACTTTGATCGGTGGCTATACCCAGAAGCTTCAACGACCAGCCAGACTCAAGCACCGTGGTAAGTTTGCTGACCTCTTCCTCCGTGAGATAGTGGTTCGCATAACCATGTCCTTCAGGCATTTTTGCTATCTGTTCCGGCCATTTTGCATCAAATATCTGCCAGGTGGTCTTGCCGGGCTGGCGAGACTGTTGATCGGCGATGTTCTGCCCGGGAATATCCTCGTTCATGAAACGTTTGCCGTTCATGTTGAGCTGCAGATAGGAGTTGATGCCCATAGCTCTGCCCATATGGTGTGTCATGGGGGCAAGCGGACCGAGCTCCATGTGTGCGCCGGCCCACATACCCATCTTGTGTCCATCGCCGGAGTTCGCGGGCGCATCGGCAGCATCCACATCATAGTAGTAGCACGTGAACTCCTTCGCCCAGGGCACGTAGTACTCACGCATTTCGTTGTCGCCGCCGATATCACCCGTCGCCAGCACGACTGAGCTGGCATTGATCTTCAGGTAGTTCCCATCGATCGTGCGGACGTAAGCGCCTTTGACTGTGCCACCTTCGACGATGAGCTGTTCGCCCCAGACAGAGAATATGGTTTCGGCGCCCAGCGCGAGGGCTGCGTCGTAGGCTGTCCTCGCTGCCCAGTTGGCATTCGGATTTGTAGTGATGGTTCCATGAAAATACGGGAAGTATTCCTTGCGGTAGTCATAACCCGGCAGCGGCGGCCAACACTTCGGGCGAATATAGTTCACCTTGTCGGTGGTCTTGTTTGCCCAGGTAGTCGGTAAAATCTCAAAGTCGGCTCCCTCAATGTACCAGTCAAAATCCGCTCCGGAGTGATCATACCAATAGCCAAGGAAGTCCCATGAGGGGCGCGTGCACATGTCCTTGCTGAGCTGATTGACGATAACGTCTTTCGGGGCCCACTCGATGCCACAGGTCTTTTGAATCTGGCTGTTGACGACACCAAAGTCGCCAGCGTCGTTGATAACAAGAAAATCTCGCTGCTTGTCTATACCAATGACCCTGACGCCTTCCTCGGCGGCAGCCTTGAGGGCCGCGACACCCGAAATCCCGAGTCCGACGACGAGAACATCACAGTCTTTTTCCTCAACAATTTCAGCGGGTGCAGGCGGTGCGATCATGAAAGAGGGCGTAAACTCGCTTGGCACGGCGGTCACGGGTCCCGACGCAACAACTCCCTCACCGAGTGTCGTTCCTGTTCCAGGTGCTTCTGTTGGCGCAGCGCAGCTGGCCAGGCTTGCTCCCGCTGCGACGGTGGCAACGGCGGCTGACGCACCAAAACCCAGGAACACTCGACGGCTCATTCCCTCTTCGTGCGATTTCTTTTGCATGATGGGTCTCCTTTTCATCCGATGTCTGAAAGACTCCTTACAATATGGGCCAAATCCTACTGGACGACCTCTGCGGAAAACCCACCTGAAAACGGTGGATTTATCAGCTTTGTGAAACCTACCCAAAACAGGTAGACTCATTTTCGAGACTGTATCGGGGAGAGTGCCAAAAGGAGGACTGTATCAAAGGTCATGGGGATAGCGCCAATACGGCTGGAGGTAAGCCATTTGGTCTGAAGCGGGCGATTGCCTACAGTGGCTATACGCTCTATTCAGTCTATGCGTGTATGATTTTTCATTCACCTACCGCCATATCCTCAGTTGCGAGCTTTGGTGACACACTTGTTTTCTGGTTTGTGACCACACTGCTCCTAGGGCGCACGGTTTCCTATGTGCTTTTTCTGCTGTTTCCCTCCAAGGCCATCACCATGAGTCATCTGAAACTATTCTTTGCTCTGGCCCTGTCGCTTGCAATCCTTGGCTTCGTCATGCTCACCATGGTCCTGTCTTTCGCTCCGGGATTGACGCCGACGAGCACCCTTCCATGGATCTGTGCAGGAGTCTTCCTGCTTGGACTCGCCGATGCCATAGTCGTGCTCCTGCTCCTTGGCTTCATCGCGACCTTCTCCCTGCGAAACGCCTATCTTCATATGGTGATAAGCAATATCATTGCGGTGCTCATCTACTATTCTGTCACCTTTGCCCCAAGTTCGGTCCTTTTGCCGCTTGCGGCAGTGTTCTTTCTGGCGACCATGGGTGTGGTTGCTCTGGCCTATGGGCAGAGACCGGCAAAGGTCGAAGAGTATTCCCAGCCGATGTATAACAACACCCTGTCACGCCTCTGGCGCCAGATTCTCGGTGTCTGCGTCCTCGCCTTCATGGCAGGTTTGATAGGCCAGATATCCGGCACTTCTGCTATCCGGCTCGAAGATTTTCAGGACAGTTCGGTACTCGTAAGCGAGGTGGTGTACGGTGCGCTGCTCATCATGGCGCTCGCTTTTCCCCGTTTTTCTGACCTCGGTAGAACGTATCAAATCGCCATTCCAATATCGGCTATCGGGTTTCTCCTGCTTCCTCTGGTGTGGAACTCGGCAGGCGGAATCGTCAACTCCTTTGCCAATCTTGGCTACATGCTCGCGCTGCTCGTCCTGACATGCCTGGTGGTTGCAGTCTCCCGGGACACCGCCATCTCCTCGTACCGTCTGTTTGCTCTCATTTATGCATCCGCCTATCTGGTACAGCTGATCGGGATGCTGATCGGGCGCTTCAACTCATCCTGGTTTGCCGAGGGAACCCTCGACCTCACCGCAATTGCCCTCGTCGTCATCTATCTCCTGTCATTGGTCTCCCTCTTCATATTCAGGGACAAGCGATTCAAATCCCCTGATCTGGATGGCGACACGGAGAAGGTCGCAGTGTTTGCAGATTCAGGCTATAGCGATCGATGTGAAAATCTTGCCGAAAAATATGATTTTACCCTGCGTGAAAGAGAAGTTCTCAATCTCCTGGGTCAGGGTAACACAGTGAAGGCGATATCAGAGAAACTGTTCATTTCTGAGAATACGGTCAAATTTCATGCTCGAAGCATCTATCAGAAGACAGGCATCCACACCCGTCAGGATCTTATCAATCTGATTGGCAGAGACCGATGATCAGCCCAGACGGGACCGGGGTGAACAGGGAAAGATGTGCTATCATGAGGCGGTTCAACACTAACCAATGGCTTAAGAGGAGGGCTTGGCCATGGCATCCTATCAGCAGACACCACAAGCTCAACAGCAGGCTCAGCCCTACCAACAGGTCCCTCTGCCTTCGCAACAAGCTGCCCATCAACAGGTCCCTCTGCCTTCGCAACAACCTGCCTACCAACAGGTCCCTCTGCCTCCCTATCCCTCGCAGGCGTTTCATCGCTCTCCCCAGGAAGCTCAGCAATTTTCCGTGGATGGACAGTTGCCCTCATCTGCGAAATCACCAGCAAAGAGCCACGAGACCAGAGAAAGGCTCATCTGGGCGGCTCAACTGCTCGGAACGCTCCTCCTCGCAGGCGCGACCCTTTGGGGTATCGTCGAGTATGCGGACTACCTTATTACGCATGGCGACACTTCGGCAATTACGAGCGATGCTACTTTTCAACCCGATGTACAGATTGCCTTCGTGCGCTATGAGGACCCAAAAGAGGGTCGTACCTATATCGACGAGGTGCTTCTTGACATCAAGAATGGGAGCGGCGTTTCTTGGAAAATCCTCGATTCCGCAGGCATTGTCGTTGCTCATGGGCTGGGGGAGCGGGTGGTCGGCGTCTTTCACGATCTGCCAAACGGAAGCTACACCATCGAATGGATCGTTCAAAACGAGCTTGGTGCCGAGAATATCGTCAATCAGAACTTCAGTGTCGACTGGGCCCAATGAGTGATGACAGGAAAGGGCGAGACGGGTCGTGGTACACTGAAGCTTAAGTGCTCAGCGTCGGTTTTGTGCCCGGCTGTAGATGCGAGTACGTACGGAGGGTAGGAAGAGAAAGGGTCGAAGTATGGCTTTTTGTGCAAGCTGTGGCCGAGATATTGGAACGGCAAAGTTTTGCCCCACCTGTGGTGCGTCGATAACAGGCGAAACTGGCTTCGCCCAGACAGCCGCTCCACCCGCACGCCCGCCCGGCACGCCAGGTGCCAGGTCAGAAGGCCTGCCGCCACAGTGGAATGCCTACTCGTCCCAACAGGCGGCAACTGCAGCAAGGCCTACACGAAAGCCCCTTCTGCTCATCGTCGGTGGCATCGTCCTTGTGGCCGTCGCCGTGGCCATCGTGTTGCTCGTGTCGTGTAATCGCACGGCGGGCATTTATTACCTTGAGTACGGGATCGATAGCTACGGTGGGGGGCGCATGACGCTCGATGATTTTCGCGCAGAGTGGGATCTGTCAGAATTGGTCAGTGATAAGGATTTGTGTTGGATTGAATTGAGTGATGGCGAGAGGTACCGCATGCATCTCGCCGGAGAGGAAGACCAGACTGGATATTACCGACTTGAGGACGATTTGTTGCTTCTGTACGAGGGGAGTTACTCTGATGCGTATGTCAGAACTGTGGCTGTCGTTGACGGAAACAGACTGATTTTTTCCGGAGGTTCTGTCATGGTATTTAAAAAGTAACATCTTGGATCGATTTTCTGCAGGAACACGGTAGTGGTTTGTAGGTCATGGACGGCTCCAGAGAAAGGATCAGGGGAATCATGGGTATCATGGACGGCATTCAGAGTGGCTTGAACAGGGGAATGGCCGCTACGAGCCGGGCGACACGCTCGATGCAGTTGAAAAGCACGCTCTCTACCTTGGACAAACAGCGCGGAGAGCAACTCGCACAACTGGGGGCGAGCCTTTACGAGCAGACGCGCAGCGATGCTGCAATTCGCGAGCCACGCGAGGCGATCTTCTCAGCGATTGAGTCTCTGGATGTTCAGCGGGCCGCCGTGCTTGATGAACTTGCTCAACTGGAACGAGCCAGCCAGCAACAGCAGATGGCCAGCCAACAGATACCCTGTCCCAACTGTGGTAAACCGATACCTGCCAACAGCGCGTTCTGTGTGGGTTGCGGCGCGAATCTCGCTCAGGCATACGCGAGTGCCGGACAATGCTCAGCCTGCGGTGCGCCTCTGGCTCCCGGCGTTGCCTTCTGCACCGCCTGCGGCACTCCCGTTCAGTAAGCGTTTTAACAAGGAGGAATATCATGGCATTTTGTGGACAGTGCGGCAAGCAGATCAACGATGGTGCGACCTTCTGCCCTCACTGCGGCAAGCAACAGCCACCGACTTCGACAGCTCAACAGTCAGGCATGCCACCGGTAGGGCAGGCGGGATACCCGCCCGTTCAGCCTCCTGCCTATGGAACGCGGCCTGCCCAGACTTCTGCCTATGGGACGCGGCCAGGTGTGCCCCCAGCGGCAACAGGCGCCTATGGTTCCGCCACAATCGGCGGCGCAGGCATCAGCGTCGCAAACATCGTGCTCGTCATCATGGCGGGACTGCTTGTCGTCGGTGTCCTGTTCGCCAAGTGGTCGACTTCGCCACTTCTGGCCGACTATGGAAGCTGGTTCGGCGCCGGGGCGACTTCCTTTACGCTCTTTGGCGAGTTTGATCTCGTCAATCAGATGACCGATCTGATGGGGACCGCAGGCAGCCTTGCTTCCTCCTTCGGCGTCTCAGCTGATGTGTTTGACGCCTTTTCGCTGGTCAAGGTCGTACTGTTTCTCGTGGTCGCTGCGGTTGTGGTTGCCTGTCTCCTCTTGGTGATCGGCGGGGTCTTCCTGTTCATGCGTAAAACCACTGCTCATATTTTCTGCGCTCTTGGGGCGCTCGCTTTGTTTGTCATCACCGGATTGCATTCCCTCATACTGATGTTTGCCAATGCGAGTATCGCCGATGAGCTTGCCAGTGCCTCTTGGGGCCTGCTCGGTGATGTCAGCATTATCGCACCAACAGGTCTGATCTGGCTCCTGACGCTGCTGGCGATAGGAACCGCCGTCTTTGCCTTCCTTCAAATGGGTAAAAGCAAGGCATAGTCATGTCATACTGCGAACACTGTGGCACTGCCCTGGGCGATCAGGACGTGTTCTGCTCGGAATGTGGAGCGAGAATTGAATCCTCAGTATTCCCAGAAACCCCTTACGAAACCCCCTACGGAGCCTCTTGGGAAACCCCTTGGGAAACCGTGGCCCAGACAGAACCAGTCCATGAGAAGAAGCGCACGGATCTGAAGTATCGCGTGATCATCGCTCTTTCTATCGTACTTATCGTGGCAGCTGTGACGGTTACGGCTCTTGTCCTTCTGGGGGTCATTCGATTGCCACAAAACTCAAGCGATGTGGCGGAGACCCCTCTAACTGCACCGGTATCTGAGCCGTCAGAGCCCTCTTCACCAATCGAAGAGGATCCCATTGGCCAAGCTCAACCGGGCCCGTCGAAGCCTGACGCCGACGCCGACAGTAAAGCTCCATCGAATGATCAGTCCGACAGCGATTACATCTTTGCCGACAGCGCTTCGCGCTATCTTTCGCGAAGCGAAATCATGCCTCTTTCGCAGTGGGAGATGCTGATTGCCCGCAACGAGATCTATGCACGTCATGGTCGTGGTTTTACCACACCGGAACTGGCGAACTATTTTCGCGCACAGAGCTGGTACCATGAACGGTATAGCGCTACGGAATTTGATGCAATGGGTTCTGTCTTGAATGATTATGAGGAAAAGAATGCCCTGTTGATTCTGGAAATCGAGCGGGAATTGGGTTATATGTGAAAACGATGATGCGCGTGACAGCCAGAGTGAAAAACGTTTTCGTCTGCGGTCTGTTGTGTGGCTTGGTGAGCCTGTGTCTGGTTTTCTCCCTCTCTGCCTGTTCGACATCTGAAGCACCGGTGCCACACGACCCATCAGAGGTGTTTGCCGACAGAGAGTTCAGTGATTATCCTGCGCATGCCGAGGCAGCGCCTGTGAAGGAACCCGAGGAGCCTGCAGAGCCTGCGGCCCCTGAACCACCCTCTTTGCCAGAGATCAACATCGTTGAGGATATTCGTTCCGGACTTATCCACGGTCCCAAGGGGCCAGAATACCAGAGATATATCGTGCTGCATGATACCGAAGGCGAGAGCTCGCCGGATTCGGTTATCAGCTGGTGGGATGGCAACGGTAATCATGTGGCTGCGCATTTTGTGATTGGCACTGACGGCAGCATCTGGCAATGTGTGCCACTGGACAACATCGCGCATCACGCAGGCTATGCGCCGGATGGTTCCAATGCCGCTTTTGACGTCGCCCTCGATGGCCGTGACGATTTGATCGGTACTGCCCTTGCTGGCTCTGGTTACAGCGATTATGGGATGAATTCCTGGTCCATCGGCATCGAAATGGTGCATGTGGGAGGCTCAGGATATTACCCCGAGGAACAGCTGGATGCTTTGGATGCATTGATAGCCTACATCGATGCCTATTATGGCTTTGAGTCCTCCATAACCGATCACAAGGCATGGGCGGTAGGCAATTCCGACACCTCGCCGGAGTTCGCCGAATATCTGGCCAATTACCAGCAGTACCGCACGCACGACGGAGCCTGACGACGGGCAGGAAACCCCACTGGTTCCGCCCCTACGGAGACGCTCCGACACATATCTCACGCTCTCACGTGGGCAGTCAAAGCCCGCCCTTGCACAGCACAAAAAGTGAACATACTTTTTCTGCTGTGCTCTTTCTTTGCCACACTTTTAACTTTTTCTCCGAAAATGGCCTTGCACTGTACAAGATTGACGTTAGTAGCGAGTTAGACAGCTATAACTTTTATCGTCAAATGTAAATTGACTGGTAGATAAACTGCTCCTGTGAGTAGCTCTTTGTGAAGACCTGCTCTCAGTGCCCACAAATCGCTACTAACGTCAATCTTGTACACAAACTACCTGATTTTCTACGAAAACAGGAAAATCTGAGGTTCCGCAAGGTGTAGGGGAGGGCTTTGACCGCCCGTGTGAGCACGAAAACCCTCTCTACCCATACACACACATCCGTAGAGGCGGGCGTTGTCCGCCCGTGTGAGCACGAAAATACTCTCTATTCGCGCGGGCGGTCAAAGCCCGCCCCTACGAAGGACGGCGGATGGTCAAAGCCCGCCCCTACAAAGGACACCCCTACGGTCGAAATTGTCCGTCTCGGGTTCTGCGCGGTTTATCCACAGAAATAAAATTTTGGTTGCCAGCAGCGCGGGGCTGGCGTAGTATGAACCGAGACCTTTAAGAGCGGTACAGAGAGACCGACAAGGTGTTATTCAGGAAGTGAATGTCCATCCCATTCGGGGTGCCTGTTCGCGGATATCGTCTGATGCCCTTGTCAAGAAACGACGGGGCATTTTTTAATGCCCGCAGACAGGCAGGACCGAACACGGGAGGTAGCGATGGACCAACTCCAAACCAAGAGTGTTGTGCTGGACGCCGAATCGATCGACCGGGTACTGACCCGCATCACCCATGAGATACTGGAGGCCAACAAGGGGGCTGGCGATATCGCGCTGGTCGGCATCGTTACCCGTGGCGATCTGCTGGCCGGGGAGTTGGCGCGACGCATTGAGGCGATCGAAGGCGTCAGGGTGCCGGTCGGCTCGCTGGACATCAGCTTCTATCGGGATGACGTTGCCCTGCGTCTGGCACCGGAAGTCTATTCCACGAACATCCCCTTCGCTGTCGAGGGGCGTAGCATCGTGCTCGTTGACGACGTGCTCTACACCGGGCGCACCATTCGCGCAGCGCTTGATGCCATCATGGACTACGGACGGCCCGCAGCCATCCAGCTCGCGGTACTGGTGGACCGAGGGCATCGCGAGCTGCCGATTCGAGCAGATTACGTCGGTAAGAACGTGCCTTCCTCGTCCTCGGAACAGGTGCGTCTGTTCCTTGAGGCGGTCGACGGGCGCAGTGCCGTGGAGATACTGCAGGCGGCACCCGGGGAACACATCGGTTCGGCACCACTGAACGAGGGCACGTCGCAGGGAGGGGAGGGATGATGAGTACGCTTTCCTCCAAACACCTGTTGACCATGTCAGACCTCAGCTGCGAGGATATCTATTCGATCCTCAATACCGCGCGCACGTTCAAGGTGGTCAACGACCGAGCCATCAAGAAGCTACCGACCCTGCGTGGGCGTACCGTCGTCAATCTCTTTCTGGAGCCCTCGACGCGCACACGTACCTCCTTTGAGATCGCGGCCAAGCGCCTGTCCGCCGACGGTATCAACTTCGCGGCTTCGGCTTCGGCAACCACCAAGGGCGAATCGCTGATTGACACCGCCCAGACCCTGGACGCCATGGACTGCGATCTGGTGGTCATTCGCCACCGCTATGCCGGGGCGCCTCATACCCTCACGCAGCACATGCGGGCGCATATCATCAACGGTGGTGACGGAAAGCATCAACATCCCACGCAGGCCCTGCTCGACCTGTTTACGATGCGTGAGCACTTCGGACACATCCAGAACCTGAATGTCGCCATCGTCGGTGACATTGCGCATTCGCGGGTCTTTGGCTCTCTGGCGCCGGCGCTTGTAGCGTTGGGAGCTCAGGTAACCGCCATTGCGCCACCCACTCTCCTGCCAGCCCGGCCCGATGCGCTGGGCGCTCAGATCGCCTCTCGCCTTGACGAGGTGATCGCCGACTTTGATGTCATCTACATGCTGCGCATTCAGCAGGAACGCATCGAAGAGTCGCCCTTCCCGAGCTTGCGAGAATACGCGATGCTCTACGGCATCAATGCCTCACGGCTTGCCCGGATGAAACCCGATGCCATCATCATGCATCCCGGGCCGGTGAACCGAGGGGTCGAACTTTCCTCCGAGGCGGTTGATACCGCTCGAAATCTGTTGCTCTATCAGGTGAATGCAGGAGTTGCGGTGCGCATGGCCCTCATGTACCTGCTGTTGGGAGGTGAACAGGATGGCCTTGCTGCTTAAAGGGGCACGCTGTGTGGATCCCTTGCTTGGTCTGGATGGCGTTCGCGACATTCTGGTGCGCGACGGTCGCATTGTCGAGATTGGCGAAGCGGGAACGGTCACCCTGCCAAAGGGACAGACGATCGACCTGAGCGGTAAGGTGCTCGTGCCGGGGCTGGTAGACATGCATGTGCATCTGCGCGAGCCGGGTCAGGAATACAAGGAGGACATTGCCAGTGGTGGACGGGCGGCCGCGCGCGGCGGTTTTACCACGGTGCTGGCCATGCCCAATACTCTGCCGATCTGCGACAGAGGGTCTGCAGTCACTTTCGTTTTGGACAGGGCCCGAGAGGTCACTCGGACACGCGTCTCTGTGGCCGGCTCGCTCACCCGGGGTCTCATGGGCGAGGCATTGGCAGAGATGGGTGACATGGCGCATGCCGGCGCGATCGCCTTTACCGATGATGGGCGTGGGGTTCAGGACGCATCGATGATGCGGCGCGCGATGGATTACGCGCGTACCTTTGACGTGCCGGTCTTAAGTCACTGCCAGGACGAGACGTTGAGCAGGGGAGGGGTGGTGAACGAGGGGCTTGTCTCGACACGCCTTGGATTGACGGGGTGGCCCGCTGCGGCTGAAGAGATACAGATCGCCCGCGACATCGTGCTCAGCGAACTGACCAGTTGCGCTCTGCATCTTCAGCATGTTTCCACCGCAGCCGGGGTCGAGTTGGTGCGCGCCGCCAAGGCAAAGGGCTTGTCAGTGAGCTGCGAGGTGACACCCCATCATCTGTTCCTCAGTGAAGACGATCTGGACGAGAGCTATGACACGAAGCTGAAGATGAACCCGCCACTCCGTACGCGAGATGATTGCGCGCTCCTCATCGAGGCTCTACGGGATGGCACCGTGGACTGTATCGCCAGCGATCACGCGCCGCACGCCGCCCACGAAAAGGCTCTGGAGTTCGAATTGGCACCCTTTGGAACCACGGGTCTGGAGACCAGTCTGGCGCTGGTACTCACGCATCTCGTGCGGCCCGGCATACTTGACTGGACCGACCTCGTGCGTCTGATGGCGCATAATCCCCGGCGAATACTCGGCTTGCCGGAAGTGTCGCTCAAAGCCCATGCCATCGCCGATCTGACGGTCATTGATCCTGTCTGTGAGTGGACGGTTGGCGAGGACGGATTCGAATCCAAAAGCGCCAATTCGGCATTTGTCGGCCAGACCCTGACCGGGCGCGCAACGCATGTCTTTGTTGGGGGCTTTGCCAGTCTCGAGGATGGAAAGGTCGTCGCATGACCCCAGCTGCCAAACGAAGCGCGATCCTGCTGCTGGAAGATGGCAGCGTCTTTACGGGGATTGCCTGTGGTGCGTCTGGAGAGGTGCGCGGCGAGCTCTGCTTCAATACCTCGCTTGTGGGATATCTCGAAGTCCTCTCCGACCCCAGCTATGCAGGCCAGATCATCACGATGACCTATCCGCAGATCGGCAATTACGGCGTTGCACGCGCCGATCTGCAACGTGACAGACTTGCCCTGCGCGGACTGGTCCTTCGCGCTATCTGCGAGACTCCCTCAAACTTTCGCAGTGATCTGTCGCTGCCGGATTTCCTTGTCGAACAGGACGTTGTGGCGATCAGTGAAGTCGATACGCGCCGCCTGACACGCCATATTCGCGATCATGGAGCCATGAGCGCCATCATCTCGACGACCGATTCCGACCTCGACTCTCTTCTGCAAAAGGTGCGGGCAACGCCTGACATCACAGGAATCAATCTGGTGCGCGAGGTCAGTGTCGCGGAGCCGATTCTCTATGCGCCCGATGACCGTGCCTGGGATTTCCTCCTCAAGCCAGCACCCCCATCGCGCTACCATGTGGTCGCCTACGACTGCGGGGCAAAACGCAGCATCCTGCGCAACCTGCATCGTGCGGGCTGCAGGGTAAGCGTCGTTCCCTGGGACACGCCTGCCACCGAGGTGCTCGCCTACAAGCCTGATGGCGTGTTTTTCTCCAATGGTCCGGGTGACCCCGAGCCGGTACACCAAACCGCTCAGGCGGCGCGCGAGCTCTTTGGCAAGCTGCCTCTCTTTGGCATCTGTCTGGGTCATCAGATGATCGCTCTGGGCGCGGGGGGACGCACCGAGAAACTGAAGTTTGGGCATCATGGCGGCAATCAGCCCGTGATGAATCTGCGCACGCACAAGGTTGAGATCACAGCCCAAAATCACGGTTTCGGCGCGCTCTTTGCATCGCTCGGCGAGCTTATCCCTGCCGAAAGTGACGGGGTCAGAGAGCATGTGGCAGACGGGGATCTCCGCGAATGGGTGCAGCGAGGAACGGCACCAGTCGTCAACAACAGACGCGTCGGGCGCATACAGCTCACCCACGTGAATCTCAACGATGGCACCTGCGAGGGACTGGCCTTCCTCGACCAACCGGTATTCAGTGTCCAGTACCACCCCGAGGCAAGCCCCGGGCCTACCGATTCTCACTACCTGTTCACGGCCTTCACGCGCCTGATGGATGGTCGCGCAGACTTTCTTGATATCGATGTCAGCGCCGATCGTCTGGCCGAGTGGAGGTGAGGGAAAATGCCAAAACGTTCTGATATCAAGCGCATTCTCGTCATCGGTTCGGGTCCGATCGTTATCGGGCAGGCCTGCGAGTTTGACTATTCGGGCGCTCAGGCCTGCAAGGTGCTGATGGCCGATGGCTTTGAGGTCATACTCGTCAACTCCAATCCCGCGACGATCATGACCGATCCGCAGATGGCGACTCGCACCTATGTTGAGCCGATCACCCTTGCCAGCCTTACGCGCATCATCAAACGCGAACATCCCGACGCGCTGCTTCCGACTCTCGGCGGGCAGACGGGGCTGAACTGTGCCGTCGATCTGGCGCGCTCGGGGGTGCTCGACGCCTGGGGGGTCGAGATGATCGGTTGCGATCTGGAGGTTATCGAGCGAGGCGAGGATCGGAGGCTCTTTGCCGAGGCGATGGCCGAGATCGGCTTGGAATGCGCTCGCTCCGGCTATGCCTACACGGTTGCAGATGCCGAGCAATTGGCCCGTGAGCTGGGCTTTCCGCTCGTAGTGCGCCCTTCCTACACGCTGGGTGGTGCGGGTGGGGGCATCGCCTACACAATGGCGGAACTGCGCGAGATTACGGCCCAGGGCCTCGATCTCAGCCCGGCGGGCGAGATACTTATCGAGGAGAGCGTACTCGGCTGGAAAGAGTTTGAGATGGAGGTGATGCGCGACCGCAAAGGTAACGGCATCATCGTCTGCTCCATCGAAAACCTCGACCCGATGGGCGTACACACCGGCGACTCGATCACGGTTGCGCCAGCTCTGACCCTCAGCGACAGTGAGTACCAGCGGATGCGGGTCGCTTCGCTGGCGATTCTCGAGAAGATCGGGGTTGAAACCGGTGGCAGTAACGTGCAGTTCGCCGTCAACCCCGTCAACGGGCGTATGATCGTGATCGAGATGAATCCGCGTGTCTCGCGTTCCTCGGCGCTGGCTTCCAAGGCCACGGGTTTTCCAATCGCGAAGTTCGCTGCCAAACTGGCTGTGGGTTATACCCTCGATGAGATGCTCAACGACATCACCGGGGCCACCCCTGCCTGCTTTGAGCCGAGCATCGACTACGTTGTTGTCAAGGTGCCGCGTTTTGCCTTCGAGAAATTCAAGGGCACCGACACGACGCTTACCACACGCATGAAGGCCGTCGGCGAGGTCATGGCCATCGGGCGTACCTTCGAGGAAGCATTTGCCAAGGCCCTGCGCTCCTTGGAAAATGGCCGGGCGGGATTGGGCGCCGACGGCAGGGATGACTTCGACGAGCAGCGCTTCAAGCAGCTGGTCAGCCTGCCGACCGAGCACCGCGTCTTTTACATGGCCGAGGCACTCAGACGATCTTGGTCGGTAGCCGATATCGCCGAGGCAACGGGTATCGACCCCTGGTTTATCCACCGCATGGCTCATATGGTCGCGGTGGAGCAGTCCCTGTACTCCCTGAGTTTGGCCGATCTCGACACCGACACGCTTCGTGAGGCGAAGCGCACAGGCATATCCGATGCGCAAATCGCCTGGCTCTGCTCTGCGGAGGAAACAGAGGTTCGTGCCCTGCGCAAAGAACTCGGTGTGCTTCCCGTCTTCAAGATGGTCGATACCTGTGCCGCCGAGTTTGCCTCTGAAACGAACTACTACTATAAGACCTACGACGAGCAGGATGAGGTGCGTCCCTGCGACAGGCCCAAGGTGATGATCCTGGGCGCCGGCCCGAATCGCATCGGTCAGGGAATCGAGTTTGACTACTGCTGCGTACATGCCTCCTATGCTCTGGCGGCACAAGGCTATGAAACTATCATGGTTAATTGCAATCCCGAGACGGTTTCCACCGATTATGACACCTCTGACCGACTCTACTTTGAGCCCCTGACCTTTGAGGACGTCATGGACATCGTCGACGTCGAACAGCCGATGGGTGTTGTCGTCACATTGGGGGGGCAGACGCCCTTAAAACTTGCCTGGGCTCTGGAGGATGCCGGGGTACCCATCATGGGAACGAAGCCCGAGGCTATCGATCTGGCTGAAGATCGCGAGCGCTTTGCACACCTGCTTGACGAGATGGGTATCGCCTACCCGGCTGCGGGAACTGCGGAATCGCTTGAGGAGGCCCAAGAGGTTGCGGAAACTCTGGGATTTCCTCTGCTCGTGCGCCCGAGCTATGTCCTCGGCGGACGCGGTATGGTCATCGCCTACAATAATCGCTACCTCGAACAGTACATGCAGGAGGCCACGAAGATCAGCCCCGATCATCCCGTGTATCTCGATCATTTTCTGGAAAGCGCCATCGAGGTTGACGTGGACGCGCTGTGCGACGGTGAGGACGTCTATATCGGTGGCCTGTTGGAGCATATCGAGGAAGCGGGTATCCACTCCGGCGATTCGAGCTGCTGCACACCGCCGTTTACGCTCTCAGAGGCTGTCGATAGACAAATCAGGGACTATACCTGTCGACTGGCACGTGCGATTGGCGTGCGCGGTCTGGTGAACATCCAGTATGCCGTGAAGGAGGCGACCGTTTATGTCATCGAGGTTAATCCGAGGGCTTCGCGCACGGTACCCTTCACCTCCAAGGCGACCGGCGTTCCCCTGGCGAAGTGTGCCGCACGCATCATGGCGGGACAGCGCATTGCCGCGCTCGGTCTCCCGCCGGATGACCGCATACTCGATCACTTCGCCGCAAAGGAAGCCGTCATGCCTTTCGGACGCTTTCCCGGCTCCGATACGCTGCTTGGTCCGGAGATGAAGTCAACAGGAGAGGTCATGGGCATCGGGCGCAGCTTTCCCATTGCCTACGCCAAGGCGGAGCTCTCCATCGACTACTCGCTGCCGACCGAGGGGACTGCCTTCATCTCGGTCGCCGACAAGGATAAACGCGCCTTTGTCTCGGTCGCCAACCATCTGCATCATCTCGGCTTTTCGCTGATCTCAACGAGTGGGACGGCGCGGGTTTTAGAGGCTGAAGGCATACCGGTGCGCCGTGTGCACAAGGTTTCTGAAGCGCGACCGAACATTGCCGACGAGATTGCCAACGGTGGGGTATCGCTGATGGTGAATACGCCCCTTGGCCAGGAGACGCGTTCGGACGGCTTTCATCTCCGTACCGCCGCCGTGCGTCATGGTATCTGTTATGCGACGACCCTGGCGGGCGCCAACGCGATGGCTCGCGCCATAGAGGTGGCACAGCGCGATCAGACAGGCTCCGATGAGCTTGCACCGATTGCCTTGCAGGATTTGGAGCAGTGGGATGGATGAGATCGCAGGTGTGGTATCCAACACGAAGCTGACTGGAGGTCTGTGGCAGCTCGTTGTGCGTGCGCCTGAACTGGCGAGAAGCGCGCAGCCCGGGCAGTTCGCCCATATTCGGCTTTCGGGACACGGCGAGCATGTCTTGAGACGTCCACTTTCGATCCACGATGTCTATGCCGACCGACGCGGTGACTTCGACTACGTCTCCTTCATCTATCAGATCATCGGCGCTGGCACAGAAACACTCGCAAGCTATCGTATGGAGGATAGCCTTGAGGTGCTCGGCCCACTCGGACGTGGCTGGCATCCCCCCGAAGCCACAGGAAAAGCCCTGCTTGTCGGCGGAGGAGTTGGCTACGTGCCCCTGATGTTGCTTGCCGGTACTCTGCACGCGCGCGGCATTGAGACGCTGAGCGCCATCGGGATGCGCGACAGGGACAATGCTCTGGCTTTCTATGGTGCGAGTTCCTATCGCACCTGGGATGTGCGTGACGTGGAGGGAAGTGGGCGCGTGCGCGAGGCCTGGGCTACCGACGACGGCAGCTTTGGGCATCACGGTCTGGTCACCGAGCTCTCTGCGCATTTTCTGGGAGAGGAAGATTTTGACTATGTTGCAGCCTGTGGACCCGAGCCGATGATGCGTATCGTTGCCGAACAGGCGCAGGCTGCCGGAGTGTACTGCGAGGTTTCTCTGGAGCGACACATGGCCTGCGGCATCGGCGCCTGTCTGAGCTGCATTGTTGCGACTACGGAGGGACAGAAACGCGCCTGCGCAGATGGCCCGGTCTTCTCCGCACGGGAGGTGATCTGGCAATGA
>JAIRXA010000169.1 GCA_031268525.1 Coriobacteriales bacterium
TTACGAGAGAACAGCAGATTAACCAGAATCGCGAGAGCGAAGGTAAAGACCGCGGCAATGGCAAGATCGAGGGGATGCACGATGATGGGAAAATCAAACTCATCACCGGAATAATGCAAAAGCACTGCGAGGAGCGCATAGCCGCCGGGTATACCAAGCAGGAATCCGATGATGGATAACCAGAGGTTCTGGCTGAACAAAAGCCCGCGCAGGGTGCCCGTTTTGAAGCCCAGTACCTTCAGCGTTGCCATCTCGCGTTGCATCTCGGTGAAGGTCAGCAGCCCAAGGTTATAAAGCACCACCATCGCCAAGATGGCAGCGGCCAGCAAAAGCACGTAGACCAGCAGGTACATGGCTTCGGTGAGCGTATCCCAACCGCCCAGGATATCCTCCTTGGATATGAGGCTCTCAACCCCAACAGGAAGTGTCTCTATCACCTGGGCAGTCACAATCGTGGTTGGTGTGAAGGTCAGACTGACAGGTGTGGCACTGTCCGCCTCAAAGACGGCACGCGACAGCATGATTCCCTGAGACGAAGGATTACGGTCAAGCGCTGTCACGACACTGACCACCCATTGATCGGTTCCGTACAGATGCCAGCGCACAGCATCACCCGTCACGATCCCCATTTGCTCAGCGAGCTTTTCGCTGAGAAGTATGCCCTCCTCCGGCAAATCCATCGGACGCATCCAGGTATCAGTCGGACTGATGAGCCCCGCCTTCTCCAATACCGTCAGAGCACCAATCCTGCGAGAGGTGCCCGCCTGGGGCTGCTCCGTTCCCGGCTCCACGGCCTGTAACTCCACAGTGCCTTCCAGCACCGGCTCGCCAGCCACTTCATGGATCGTCGCGGCGATCTGCTGCTCGCTGGCATCGGGTGCGAGTATCAGTTTGGTCTGATAGTGCATGATATGCTCGTAGCTCCAGGCCTTGGTATCGGCAAGGCAGGAAATCATCGCCAGAGCGCAGAGCACGAGTGCGGTGCAGCCAAGGACACCGATAATCGCCATCAACGAGCGGGCACGGTTGCGCACGATATCGCGCAAATTCCACTGGACGTTAAAGCCTGCTCGACGCCAGAGCCGGGTGTGCTCAAAAATCCCGTGACGAAAGGTTTTTGGAGGCTTGGGGCGTAAGCTTGCCGAGGGCGTCTCCACAAGCAGGCGAGCACAGGTCAGCCAGGAGACGAGCGTCGCCAGACCTACCACTGCCAAAGCGGCGAGCGCAAAACTCACATCAAAATCCGCCCCCCAGGCTGGCAGACTGTAAAAGCCGCTCATCGAGGGGAAGAACAGGTACGGCAGCGACAGTGGTCCGAGGATCACACCGAGCGTTGCGCCAAATGCCGTGAGCAACAGGCCATAACTCAGGTAATGCACGAGCAGCGTTGCCCGACTGAAACCGAGGGCACGCAACACGCCGATCTGCTGGCGTTGCCCCGTGACCAGACGCGTCATCGTCGTCAGAATGGAGAGCAGGGCGATGAGCAGGAAGACCACGGGAAAGATGTCGCCCATCATCCGATGCTGCGCAATCTCATTGGCGACCATGGAAACACTCGCATGTTCGTTTTGGGGCAAATAGATCTGGTAGGCATCGTTGAGCGCGTCGGTGACGGCGGATTCCAGCTGACTGGCATCGACGCCGTCGGCAGCTACGATGGCGAGCGTCGTCCAAGTCGGTTCCGTGGGCAGCAGCCAGGCGGCGGCACCCAGCCAGGCATAGCCCTGCAAAGCAAAATCGGGTTGCATACTCTCATTCGCAGAGAGGAAGACGTATTCCGGCGAAAGTATCGTGCCACGAATTATCCGTGTGAAGGACAGCTCCCCGACCCTGATCTCGACAGGATCACCCAACGCGAGGCCGTGGGCGCTACAGAAGCGTTCCGCCAACCAGATACCTTCGGCGTCATCGGGATCGAGAGCTCTCCCCTCACGCACCAGTGGTCGCGATGCCTCCGTACCTTCGTTGAAGCTCAAAGCCAGCTCAGGAGAGCCGCTCAGATGTGCGACGGCATCGCCGTCCGCGCGCAGCTCGACCGTCTCCACCGCCTCACTGCTCCGAAGCCTCTCGGCCTGTGCTTCGGTAAAACCAGCCCCGTAGACCCAGGCGTCGGGCAGGGCCGTATCGTCATAGAACTGGTTTGCACGGTTTTCGATTCCGCGCCATTCGCCGCCGATGCCCGCATAGACAAAAACCGCCAGAAAAGCCATCAGAAAAATTGAGAAAAACTGCGCCTTGTGGCCGCCCAGATCACGCAGCATCTTACGCAGCAGCATACCCCTTACCAGCGTATCTCTGAGATCGACAGGGGTGCGGCATTCGTTGCCACCTGAGTAACCTGACCATTGCGTAGATGTATGACCCGATCGGCTGCCTGAGCAAGCAGAGCGTTGTGGGTAACCACGACCACCGTCGTGCCATGCTCCCTGCTCATACGCCATAAAAGCTCCAGTACGGCGATGCCCGTCTCGGAGTCCAGAGCGCCTGTTGGCTCGTCGGCCAGAAGCAAGGTGGGATTTTTGGCGAGCGCACGGGCGATGGAGACGCGCTGCTGCTCACCGCCGGACAGTTGCGCCGGGAACTGGTCGACATGATCGGAAAGTCCCACGGCGGCAAGCATCCCCGTCGCGTCAAGGGCATCGGTTTTTACGCTGTGGATCAAAGCGATGTTTTCGCGTGCGGTGAGCGTTGGAATGAGGTTGTAGAACTGAAAAACGAAGCCCACCTGCTGCGCCCGATACCGTGTCAGTTCGCGGTCGCCCAAACCAACGATGTTTGCGCCACCCACAAGGATAGAGCCTTCCGAGGCAAAATCCATGCCCCCGAGCAGATTAAGCAGCGTTGATTTGCCTGCGCCCGATGGCCCGAGGATTACCACAAACTCCCCCGCCTCAAGAGTAAAGGACGCATCGTCGAGAGCTTTGAAGCTTTGCTCGCCCGAGCTGTACTCCTTGCTTACTCCCCTGAAGACAACCGTCGACCGAGGGGGGCTATCGGCTTGTATCCCTGTTGTTTTTGTAGCCGCGACTTCCACCTGTACCGCCGTTTCTTAGCATCTTCCAGCCTGTATGCAATAGTTAGGTTCATCTAACTATTGCATACAGGCTGGAGAGAGTCAAGCAAAGGGGCGGACATGGGGGTGATCCTGCGTTCGTCTGTAGGGGCGGGCTTTGACCGCCCGCCTGAGAAGGAACGTCTTGCGTGCTCGAGCCTGTGTCTGCCTCGCGGTGACAGAGGGCCCCGATCTCTTCCGGGGGGTCAGAGGAGATCGAGGCCTTCGTCATGACAGACAGGCGTATGTGTGTCTTCCTTACGCCTGTGGGGCAAAGCTCACATCTTCCGTGTCATCTTCTGCGGGTCTTTGTGAGCGCACGACGAAGACGACGGCAGCGATCACGTGGCAGACGAGAAGTGTGGCCACGAGAGGGGTGAAGCGGTT
>JAIRXA010000024.1 GCA_031268525.1 Coriobacteriales bacterium
AGAAGCGGTATTTGGGAATCTTCCAAATAGCAATAAGGTGATAGAGGAGTCTTAATGGCAAAAGATAACAGTATTGTCATATTTCAAGATAAAGGAAAAAGTGTCAGTGTCATCATTGATCCAGAACAAGATACTGTTTGGGCAACGCATCAGCAGATCGCTGACCTCTTTGATATCGACAGGACAGGTGCCACCAGACACATCAACAACATATTGAAGGCTGGCGAGGTTGACGAAAAAAGCAATGTGCAAAAAATGCACATTGCCAGCTCAGGCCGCCCAGTTAAGCTCTATAGCTTGGATGTTATTCTCTCGGTTGGCTATCGGGCGAACTCTGCCAAAGCTATTGAGTTTCGCACGTGGACGAATAACGCCCTCAAACAGTACATTGTCCAAGGGGCTGCCCTCAACGAGCGCCGATTGAAACAAATCGGCGCTGTTGCGAGCATCCTCAGTAGGTCTAACGAAGATATGGTATCCGGCATTGCTGACGTTTTGCAGGAGTTTACCAACGGCCTTGACCTATTGGACAGCTACGACCATAAAACGCTCGAGAAACCAACCAGCCGGCACCGAGTTCCATTCACTTTAATTACCATGTTCAATGGTTGATTTTAAGACCATAATAAAGTAGAATTAAAGGAATCGAACTACAGGAGAGGTGCAGGCATGAAGTATTACAGCGAGTTGTTGGCGATGGGCTGCTTCACAAGGGAGCAGGTGTGCGCCCTTGTCGGCAACTATAACACGGCGGGGTCGCTTCTGAAAAGCTATTTGAAAAAAGGTTATGTCAGAAGCGTGAAGCGCAACCTCTACGTCGCCGTAAACCTTGCTGGAGGCGAGCCTGCTGTGAGCAAGTTCAGCATAAGCAGCATGGTCACGGAGACAGCCTCTATATCGCACCACACAGCATTTGAATACTACGGATGCGCCAATCAGGTGTCGTATCAGGTGGAAGTGTCGTCTGAAACCCCGTTTACGCCATTTGAATTTGACGGAAACACCTACACCTATTTCGCCTCGCGCATTAAAGAAGGCGTGGTCACAAGGCAGGACGGCGTTCGCGTGACGGACGTGGAGCGCACCGTACTTGACGGCATACACGACTTCGGGAAGGTCATGGGCTTGGAAGAGCTGCTGCGCTGCCTTGCGCTCGTGCCGTCTGTGAACGAGGACAGGCTGCTGGCGTATCTCTCGGCATACGGCAAGCAGGTGCTGTACCAGAAAACAGGATATATCCTATGTCACTTCCGGCGCGAGTTGAACCTGTCGGATGCGTTTTTCGACGGATGCGCCTCCCACATCGGAAAAAGCACAAGGTATCTGACCGCAGACAAAAGCGGTGTGTATGACAAAGAGTGGCGGTTGATAGCCCCCGAAAACTTACTTGGACTGATGGCGAAAGGAGCGGATGCGGATGCCGATGTATGATAAAGCCATCCTTGCGAAGAAGGCGCAGGAGCTGGGGTTCAACAGAGACGCCTATGAGAAGATGAGTCGATTGACCGAGATACTGCGTCTCATGGGGAGTGACAGCGAGCTTGGCACATTGCTCGCCCTGAAAGGCGGCACGGCAATCAACCTGACGGTGTTCAATTTGCCCCGTTTGTCCGTTGACATCGACATGGACTTCTCCGAAAACCTCACCCGCGAGGAAACGAAAGCAAGGCGCGGGCGCATAAACGAGCTTTTGTCCCGCTACATGGCAGCGGAGGGCTACACACTTATGGACAAGTCCAAGCAGACCCACGCATTGGACTCCTTCGTCTATTCCTACACGAACGCTGCGGGAAACACCGACAACATAAAGGTGGAAATTAACTATTCCCTGCGCTGCCACACGCTTCCCACTATACTTGCCTCCGTGAATGTCTCTGATGCCTTTGCGGGCTTTTCTGTCAGCACCCTCTCGCCTGTTGAGGTGTTCGCCGGAAAGATCGTGGCGCTCTTGGGCAGGGGCGCAGCCCGCGACCTCTACGATCTTAACAACATGGTTCGTTTCAGGCTGTTTAACGAGCCTGACCTCACCTTGCTGCGCAAGTGCACCGTTTTGTACTCTGCTGTCGCGGGAGATACCAAGACGAAGGGATTCGACTTCACGAAGCTGGACGACATAACCGGGCGCATGATCAGAACCGACCTTTTGCCCATGATTCGCCATGAGGAGCGTTTCGATTTCGCGGCGGCAAGGAGGTGTGTATCGACGTTCCTCACAGAGTTGATGACGCTCACGGACAGGGAAAACGCCTTTTTGGAGTGTTTTGCGAAAGGGCATTATGAGCCGGATCTGCTGTTTGACGATGAGGACACCCTTACCCGTATCGCAAACCACCCGATGGCAGCATGGAGAATAATCAGGATAAGGCGGGAGCAGCATGAGCGATAAGGAAAAGCGGATATACATAAGACCTTCAAACGAAGGACTTTTGTACCTGTTGGTGTAGTAGGGCTCGGGATGATCGAAATCCTGACCTCATGGCTGTCAGCCACGCGGGATAAACTTTGGAGGTGGTTTACCGAACAATCCGCTCTCCCAGCTGAGCTAGGGCCCCACATTCGATTGTCAGCCCAATCGACCATTCACAAACGTGTCACCTTTCGGCGACACGGCCACGTAGTATATAGCACAAGTCAGACAAGCAGTACGGATCGAACAGTGGCGTAAGCAGATGAATAAAGAGCGGCCTGAGGCTGCCAGCAGCTCCCTTCGGTTTGAACTGTTTCCATAATGGAAACAGTTCAAACCGAAGGGAGCCGTACGAAAGAGGAAGCTGATAAAAAAGCCATCAAGGAATATGAAAAATACCGTACACTCCAGGGTAAAGACTACCTATCCGACTTCGAGCGCTTAATTGATGAGGCCGGGTCAATCGTCAGCGATGAGGATTAAGCTGAAGATTTGTGCGACCCAAGGAGAGGGGCAGGGGGACGCCGAGCGCCGGGCAAGCTACGGCATCAACTCGACCGACATAGCCGGATACGGGGTATATCTGGCCGCGCGCTCCCAGGGGTGTCGATAAGCGTGTCACTATACGGCCTTGAGCAAACCCCCTCCGTCCCCCTAATAGGAAAGAGCGCGGCGGGCGTTGTTACTCCAGATGTGGTCGAAGTCCGCAGCGCTCATGCCTGTAGCGCCACTGAGCGGGTCATTGAGGTAGATGGTGTCCTCCGCGTAGCCGGTGACGACAACGCAATGCACGTATCCCAAGTCGTCAGCTGTCCAACAGACGACAGGCTTTCCCGCTTGCAGATAGCTCCACAGATCGGCAAGTGTCGCGCCGGTCAGGTCGATGGCGCTGCCCAGTTGCTCATACACGAGGGACATCAGGGCCTGCGGGTAGATGGTATATCCGTCTTCTGTCCAGGGGTTGCCGACAAAGCCCTGATAGGGGTCGTTGCTGTAGGGCATCATCTCCGCGACATCGATCTTTGTCAGCGTTGAGCCGGCGTACTGGAGCAGCATCGCTACCGCAGCCGCCTCGCAGCCTGTCGGTAGTTCGGGCAACTGCATGATGAGCGGCACCTCAAGCGGTATGGCCACGGCGTGTTCGGTGGGCACGGAAGAGTCGCTTTCCGTCGAAAGGAGGTCAGAGGAGAGGTCGGCCTGCTCATCTGCTGGTTCGGTCGTCTGCTCGCTTGCCTCGACACTCATCGGCATGTCTGTCAACTCACTCGCCTTAAAGTCTGCCTCCTTCGATTGCTGGGCGTTCGCATCTTGCTGCATTTGAAATTGGTAGATAAGCAAACCTACCAGAAGCGCCGCGCCGACAGTCGCCAGAGCAGACCGCACACCTTGCTTGCCATGTTCATCGCCGTTCCGGTTTTTCCCAGACCCGAGCCTTGACAAAAAACGTATCCGCACAAGGCGCCTCCTTCAGCCATCTCATTCGAATCGTGTCCCGCAGCCCGGGGGGAGCCCTGTCTGGTCGAGCCTGCTTCCTACTCGCTTTCGCTTGCGCCCATGTCCACGTCGTAAGGCAGGCCCTCGGGCATGGGGTTGATGGTTACCAGGGAGGATTCGACGAGCTCGTTATAGTAGGCGCTCTCGGCGTTCGACTGGTTGGTCGAGACGAGACTATCACTGAGCAGCGTCTTGATGCTCTCGGGCACACTGGCCACATCGACGGTCCCGTCCTCGGGCAGGATGTACTCGTCGGTGACTTTGATGATGTAAAGCGCCGAACCGTCGTCCAAGACGTCGCTGAAATCACCTATCGTCATCGTCGCCAG
>JAIRXA010000044.1 GCA_031268525.1 Coriobacteriales bacterium
GTGATGGGTTCCTTGCAGAAAGCGTGAGCTGCCTCCACGATCTTGTCGGCGGCAACCCAGGTGATCTCCTCGGTAAACTCGGGCGTCCAGGGCTCCAGATGCTCTTTGAAGAACTCCCAAACCGGTTTTGCCTTGACCTTCGTGCCATCCTTAAGGGTGATGTCGTATTCGCCGTCCAGCATGGGGTCGATACCCTCGGGGAGACGATCTTTACCGTACGGAACCAGAATGCCGCCCGCCAAGCCCTTGAGCTTGTCCATCGTGCCCTGATGCCACTCCCATTGATCCTCGGTAGGAAAACTGTGTTCGGTCTCCCCATCCCAAAGGCAGGCCTCTGAATCGAAGAAGGAAATACCGCCTGCGCCCTCATTGGCCAAGGCGTTCCACACCGCAAATTTGCGAACCGAGCCGCCTTCGACCAGATCGGACTCCTTGACCAGACGAGTTCTGATCTTGGTGGGATAACTTCCCATCTCCATCTTGCCTTCGGGATCTCCCCACTCACTCCAGGTCCAACCCGAAGCCTCGATTTCCCTGGAATAGAGGAAAGGCGCATTGGTCCACTTTTTGACGAAGGTCTCATCGTAGGAGCGCATGCCCTTCTCAGGCATGCCGATGACACACTCACGCAGAAGACCGAGGGCGATGGCGTCATCGGTACCGGGTCGCAGGTCGAGCCAGATGTCGGCCTCCTTGCCGAGGTTTTGCAGACGGGGGCCGACGCAGATGCTTGTTTCCGCACGAACCTGCTCGTCGACCGTGGTACGACAACCATTGTCGTAGTTCGAAACCTCCTGATTGGTGCCCCACTGGATGAACACCCTCTGCCCATCAACAAGGTTGCACCAATGCGCGCCGGGGAAGCAGATCAGGGCCGCGGCCGAAAGACGCGGGCCTTTGCAGAGAATGCCGGCGGGTGAGCCGGTGTTCGCGGTTTGTATGACAAAGGTTGGATAGGCCTCAGTCGCATAGGTGGTGATACGTCCCGTACCGTGCGTACACTTCAGGGTATGAGGGCCATACTTGCTGATTGCGGCATTAAAACCCTCTGCGATAAGCTTGATACCCTCGTCATGCGTAATGCGAACCCATCCTGGATCCTCGCCTTTGGGATTGGTGCGTCGAGCGGCATAGCGAACCCTGTCGGGATGGTAGAGTGCCTGCATGGCGGAGCGCCCCTTGACGCAAAGGTTTCCGCGACTGGCATACCCCGTGTCGTCTCCCTGTATGTTGGTCACGCGGCCATTTTGCACCGTTATCAGGTTGGCGCACTCCATCTTACCGCAGGCTCTGCAGGTACTATGCGTAACCTGTACGCCAACTTCCCTATCCTCTCCTCCATCGACCTCGTCCAACAGAGGAGCACAGGCGGCAGCCGAATTCGCGAGAAGGGCTGCACCTGCCGTTGCGGCAGTTACCTTAAAGAAGGAGCGCCTGGATAACTTCGTTTCAAGCATTCAATCACCTCTTTTAACTATCATGGAACCTCGGCTGGAGAAAACCTCACTCATCTGCGATGGCTATGATCCACAATGACTATAGAACTCTGGAGACTTCCCTCCCCTCTCATTGGCAAAGCACCTCCCGCACTCTTTGAATTTCGCCTCTTTCTCCTATCAATCTGTCGTGATTATGGAACGCGGGCTCCGCCTGGTTGACACATAAAAATTGTGATTTGTCTGGAGAGGTGATTTATTTTCTCACTGATTTTCTGTGAGGCGACGTTTTTGCCCTGCCCACCTCCTCGTTTGGGGTGGTGGCAAGGGCGTTTCTGGCGAGGTCTTGATGCTTTCCTAGCGGGAGTTGATGACCTCGTCAAACAGCTTGATGAGATCCTCGCGTGAATGTATGTTGAGTTTCCGGTAGATGTTGCGAGAGTGGGTCTGGAAGGTGTTTTGGGAGATGCAGAGTTTCTCCCGCACATAGGAACCACTTCTTCCACGCGCCAGAAGAGAGAGAACGTCCACCTCGCGATTGGTCAGGCCATGACGCTCCCTGATCATCTCACACGCCTGCTGATAGCGATAGCTTTTTGAGGATACCGGCAGGAGGTGCCAGGCATGAGTCGGGTTCTCGTTCAGTGAGATGGTCAAAGTGAGCAGAAAGACCGCGGCGGTTCCCAATAATATGAAATTGAGAAGGAAGGGGCGATCAACCAGCAGGACATAGAAAAGCACAAGCCCCAGCACAACACCCCCATCAAGGCAGAGGCGCGAAGCTGTGAAACCCTTGATGCTGTGGGTCATACGATATACCTTGGGCAGCTGGAGCCAGACCAGCGTATCAAAGAGCGAATACCCTGCCCTCACGAGAAAAAGACTTACGAGCAGAAAGGGCGTGCCCAAGGCGGTCAGCACCAGGAAACCAACGCCCAAAAGAGGCAGGATTGCCATATAGGCCGAACTGAATCCGATGTTTCTCCCGGTAACCGATGTATAGATGAGTACCGCTATCCCGATACACCCGTTGACCAGAAGACAGATGAGCGCAAGCTCGGTTCCCATCTGCATATCAGTGAGAGTCAATCCAAACAGCAGGCCAAAGGCAAAGCCGGTCGAAAGCAGACCCACTCCCAACTTCCAGGGATAGGGCAGTCCAGAGGGGACAAGGTGAGACTGCTCCTCGATCGTCTGGTCGGCATCCCACCTGACCAGAATACAAAGTACGCATGAGACGGGGAGCAGCAGAATAGCCGCGATGTCGGGTAGCGGTCGTGGAAGAAAGGCAGTAAGCAGGAACACGGCTATTGCAGTAAACAGGGCGAGAATGATCTGCCTGGGGGCTTCCTCGGATTTGAACGTGACGAAAACCCGAGCCCAGATCACCAGAAGAACCCCACTGCCCAAGCCCGTGAGCACCGATCCGATGATCACGAGAGAAAGTATCAGGGGTTCAGGAGCATAGGGGGCGATGACGACAAGGATCGTTCCAAAGGCTGCCAGGAAAGGAAGTACATACGGCCACCTCCGTACATGGTTGACCATGAAACTACGCGCCGTCACGGTTGCAAAGAGCAGTGCGAGTACATAGAAAACAAGCGAAAGCAGCTCATTGAGCAAGAAATACATGGTGGCTGTCTCTTCGGCAGGGAAAAGAACCTTGCTGAGGCAGGCAAGAAAAACCCAGCCCCAGTAGAGGCCGATGCCCAGAAAGCAGACATTCTCCTTCTTCATCCCTGTTCCTCTCATATCCCTTCGAGGATCCCTTTGAGGAGCATCCCCGTTGAGCTCTTCCAGATGATCGCACGCAAAGAAAAAGCTTCCTATCTGATCATAGCGCCATATCCAGGCTCCCTGGGACTAAAGTGAAGAAGTGGCCCCAGGAAGACTATCCCCCATTTCATCGAGAAATGCCGATTGCGCCACTATCGCCTTTCTGCCCCCATTCTCAGAACGGATACGGCGAATGTCCATTCCGAGAGGCTCGGCGTTGCCCAGGGACTCCTTCTGAAAATACGAGATCACCAATTCCCTTTTGGCCTTGGTCAGAACGCTGTAAAACAGACAGCGGTCGGAATGCCAAGCCCTGTTGCTCCCTGTGTCATCAAAGGTGGTGATTGTCTCCGATGAGGGGATGAACCCGTTGACCGCTCCCACGATGAGCACCAGTGGAACGGAAAGGCCAACGAGGCTTTTCTGTAAGCCTATCCTGAGGGCGGGACCTGGCAGGAAATCGGGTTCAAAAAGGCGCTGCGAGGCCGTCTTGAAGAATTCTTGAGCCGTCTCGCTCCCGTTTATCGGCTCAAGCAGACTGAGGATCTGCGCCGGTGGTTCCTCTCCAGAGGGAGTCAGCGCATTGAGCAGAGCAAAGCCATTCTTGCCAGACTGAGCCTTGAGTATTTTGAGACCTGTCTGGTAGCGTTGGACCAAATCCTCCGACCCCGTAAAAGGGGATTCCGTATTCTTTGAGAGAGCCTTGAGCGCATCGAGGACAGAGCTGTTGGATTTTCGAGCCTGTTCTTCCAGTTTGTTCCACAGATTGCTTCTTGTCAGGTAATCACCATATCCGCACCAGTTGCGCCATGCCACGGGGTCGGTGGGATCGGCAGCGAGATTCAGAAGAGTATAAGCCAGGAGACTCTTACACCTTTCATACACCCTCGGATCGCCCGAAATCGCCTGATCTCTGAGAATCGCAGTCGTCTTGATACCCAATTCCTGGAAGGCTCTTACAAACGAACTTCCCCATTCCCTGTTGGGCACGACAACAAAAACATCCTCGGCTTTCAGATAATCGTCCTCGTCAAGAATACGTTTCTGCAGATAGCCCGCAATACCCGCGAGCTCCTCTTTGGGTGTTGCCCATTTCACGACACCGATCTGTCCTCTCGGGTCATCCCGGGAAAACGTTACGAGCCCATCCTGCGCCATATCCGAGCCGAGAACGAGGGCATTACCTGCAGCGGCGATGCTCTGTGGGCAACGAAGGCTCTGGGTAAGCAGAAACTCCTTCGTTCCCGGATGATCCTCGGTAAAGGTGGTGAAGCCCAAAACAAGGGGAAACGGCTCGCGAAGTTTTACCTGTTCGTTCTCATTGCCGGCTATGGTCAGGCTTTGAGAAGCGAGTGTGTCGAGAATGAGTTGCGAGGCTTTATTGAGATTCTGATAATCGTCTGCCAGGACATGGGGGCGGGCAATGGCTGCACGGGTCTCGCGCTTATCGCGCAAAAAGCGGAACGTGATAGTAGAGATCTCCTCGGAGAGCAGGGCCTTTCGCTCGATGAGGAGGCCTTTCAGAGTCGAAAGGACGAGCTCTTCCTCTCCGTCGGTGATGAAATCGTCCTTCTCGTCGTCCATCATCGACCACTCATGATAGAAGAATTTGAGCATCTCT
This sequence comes from Coriobacteriales bacterium, assembly GCA_031268525.1. Lineage (GTDB taxonomy): Bacteria > Actinomycetota > Coriobacteriia > Coriobacteriales > UBA8131 > JAIRXA01. The sequence goes on from JAIRXA010000044.1 coordinate 4,834, forward strand.
CGGATACGCTTGGGCTTGATGCCGAGAACCTTGATATCCTCAAGAAGGATCTTGTACTCAAAGTCAGCCAGAACGCGGGGGTACCTGCCGGTGGCTTCCTGCACCTCGGGACGCGCCAACAGCTCAAGGCAAAAATCCCTCAGTGTTGTTACCTTGATTTCATGGGCGCCCGCAAGGTCGCTCTCGCCCAACCTGGCCGAGAACTCCCGAGCAGCAGCCTTTGTGGAGACAAACACATGAAAACTCTCGGGTGTGGCGCCCTGTCTGAGAAGCGATTCGATGCGCCGAATCAAAGCCAGGCTCTTGCCAGTCCCAGAACCACCGGTAATCTTGATTGCCGTGGCAGCACATGACGCGATTTCTCTGAAGACCTCTGGCTCTTCGTTTGTATCGGTACCAGACATATGAGACCCTTCCATCCATTTCTCACGTACAGCGGATGGAGCACCTCCCCCATTATGCCCTGCTCCTCTACGGGAACTTCGTAAGTTTATCAGAAATCGCCAAGACCCAAAAAGAAGAAGGTCAGAGCTCTGGGATGGTGATCAGGAGCTGGCTTATTCGTGTTTCATAAAAAAATAAATTTGTCAAGTACGTTTTATCGGAATTAACGGGGGCTTCACAAGGCGTTTACCAGCAGGTATAGTTTTCACTGTCAAAGACAGAGCTGAACAGGGACGTATCAGCAAAGAAAACTCGGAAGGGAAAACCGAGTCAAAGGAGAAGGAGAACGCACCATGAAGAACATGATCGCAAAGCGTCTGGCCCTCAAGGCCTCAGACAAGAAGGGCTTCACCCTGATCGAAGTTATCGTCGTCCTCGTCATCTTGGGCATCATGGCAGCCCTCATCGTGCCGGCCCTGACCGGTTACATCGAGAAGGCCCACCAGCGCACCGTCGTCACCGAAGCCGCCACCTACCGCACTTCCCTGCAGGCCATCGGCACCGATACGGTTGCCAGCGGTGGAGATCCGACCGCGATAACCACTGGCTCCAGTGTGCTGCCCGACGAATACATGCCCGTATCGGATGAGGATACTCCTACGGTTACCGAAGAAATCAACGCTCTTGTTGGCAACGAGGCTCTTGATGCAGCCGACCTCACCGGGATCGTGTTCACTGGCACAGGTCAGCTCACCAACTTCGTGTACACGAACGGCACCTATACCGCAACCTACTCAGATGGCAGCTACGAGGTCGCGCCGGTAACACCATCAAACTGACATCACTCACTCCCCGTCCCACCAGCCAAACTACCCCGCTTCCCGGCGGGGTAGTTTGCATAGGGCGTAGGGGTGCAGGGGTGACCTCGTAGGTTTCGCCAGGCGTCGGGGCGAACAATCCCGTAGGTTCCGCGAGGCGTCGGGGCGAACAATCCCGCAGGTTCCGCGAGGCGTCGGGGCGAACAATCCCGCAGGTTCCGCGAGGTGTAGGGGCGAACAATCCCGTAGGTTCCGCGAGGTGTAGGGGCGAACAATCCCGTAGGTTCCGCGAGGTTTAACTTTTTCCCCGAAAATGGCCTTGCACTGTACGAGATTGACGTTAGTAGCGAGTTAGATATCTTTAACTTTTATCGTCAAATGTAAATTGGCTGGTAGATAAACTGCTCCTGTGAATAGCTCTTTGCGAAAAGGTGCCTCTTGCCCCCTCAAATCGCTACTAACGTCAATCTCGTACACAAACTGCCCGATTCCTCGCAAAAGTAGGAAAATCTGTAGGTTCCGCAAGGTGTAGGGGCGGGCTCTGACCGCCCGGTGAGCACGAAAATCCTCTCTACCTACACGGGCGGACTGATGTCCGCCCCTACGGGCGAACGCATGGTTACCGTGCCCGCCCCTCGGGCGGACACAGGTGTGTCTGAATGAAGTTAGCAAGAGCGACAGGATCATCGAGCAGGAAAACCGGAATGTCGGCATCGGTAGCAGCGGCGACGATGCGCGTCTGATCGGTCGCCACAGCCATGAGGCCGGGCAGGGCGGGGTCGAACGGACGTGTGGCGTCGTTGGGATTATCCGCACGGAACAACTCGATAGCGGGAAGTCCGGAAGCACGGTAGCCTTCTACGAGTATGATATCAAGTTCGCTTCTGCCTTGCGCGTCGCGCGCGGCAGCGCTCATCTCGGAGATGATCTGCTCGACCGGCAACTCCTCTGCAAGCGTACGCACACAGCCAAGCTGATCGGGCGAAGCGACTACGGTGTAGCGACTGCCTGACTCACGATGCCGCCAACTGTCCTTGCCCTCAACATCCATCGAAAATCCCACATGAGAATGATGCTT
>JAIRXA010000123.1 GCA_031268525.1 Coriobacteriales bacterium
GCTGATCGCGCTTATCGGCAAAAGGGCGCAGACCAACACCGCGGCCATAAGCAGGGCGAGGGCTGGTCGTATGAGATGTTTCATGACACCACTGGGCATGTGCTGCAAAGTCTCCAAGAGCTCGTTTTTATGCCGTAGCCAATGATTTTAGCACAAGACAGGCTATTACGACAGCAAGCGACAGCAGGGGATGCTTTACGGTAACTTACGGCAACCTGCGGCAAGCTACGGCAAGCTACGGCGACGCTTTACCGTAAGCTACTCATTCTCTGAGTAATGTCCGCGAAGTCGGCCTGCCGTCGTTCCCTCATGTTTGCGGAAAGCGCGGTTCATGGTCGTCACCGTGCTGAAGCCGACCTGTGTGGCAGCGTCACGCACACTGATGGTCCTGTCGAGCATCAGGCGCTTGGCCTCCTTGACGCGCACATGCTGGATGTAGTCGGCAAGACCGGTTTCCATCAGTCGCTTGAAGGTTCTACTCAGGTATGAGGGGTTGCGCTCAAAGTGGCTTGCGAGCTGGCTGACAGAAAGGTTCGGGTCGCTGTAGTTGCTGGATATATAGTCCACGACATTCATCGTCAGGGCATACCCTGATTGCTGATGTTTCGCAAACTGCTGATTGTTCAGAATGTCAAAGAGCTCGTTTGCGGTGACCCTGAGCTCGGGTAGCCGTCGTGAGAAAAGTATCTTCTCGCGGAGGATCGTGTAGTCGGACAGACCGCCACCCACCCAAAGTCTGATCTTGCCAAGCATCGTTATCATCGTGTTCGTGAGGTTGAGCAGACGGAATTGTGCGAGTTCGAATGTGGGGGCACAACGTAGATACTCGCTTTCGAACATATGAGCAAGAATGACACCAGCCTGTGCGAAATCCTCGGAGTCGATGCAGTTCATCAGCTGCATCTCCTGCCGTGCCCAGGCCTGTGAGATGCGGTCCTCCTCCTGAGTCTGTGGCTTGGTCTTCCAGTATTGGGAAACTCGGCTGCTCAGACCGAGAAGATTGGAGTACTGAAGCATCTCGATGGCCTCGGAGAAGGACTGCTTCACGCCAGAAAGCCCCTGATAAATACTACCGAGGGCCGCTCGATAGAAGATCCCTGTCTCCTCGATGACCATGTCCTGCGTCAGCTTGACAATGGAGATCAGGTCGGACGCGGTCTGCTGATCGCTGAGACTCTCGTCGGACAGGGGCAGACACAGACAGGCGACCATCCCCTCGATCTCAACCGTATGCCCCTCAAACAGTCCCCGAAACATCTGGGGAAGGGTCTGTTGCAGAAGTTGACTGCTGGAAAAGAGCGTCTCATCGCTGAGCGTAGCGGCCTGAGGATTCTCATCCAGTCCAAAGACGAGGACCTGCAGGGGGCGACTACCGAAGTCGAGCCTCAGTGAGCGGCACATCTCAAAGGCCAGCGGGCCATCCTGTACCCAGCCCTTCATCAGACGGATGATGAGGTTGTCAACGAGAAGTTTCTGCTGGGAACTGAGTTGTGCGGCAAAGTCGCGGTTCACCTGCAACATGGTGTCCACGGAGGTGGTGATCAGAGTCAACTCGTCGGTTTGTGAGGGAGGAGCACCGCGGGCATCGGTGCGCTTCAGAGCCTCCGGGCTCTCCTCGGCTGCCTCGGTTGCCTCGGCACCTTCCGTGGTGGAGAGCCGTTCCAGGAGTCGGGCGAAGGTCGTTTGATAATCCTGAATGGAAAAGAAGAACCAGAACAGTCCGAAGGTCAGAACCAGAATCAGGCATTTGAGGAGTCGGACAAGCAAATCGCGCTCAAAGCCTGCGATCGATCCGCCGCCATCGGCAAAGGCGGCACAAGCCTGAACGAATCCCATATATGCAAGCAGAATCAGAGTGATCGAGATGACCAGGGCACCGCTGAAATACCATTTCCAGCGCGACCGGAAACCCGTAACCGTTTTATTCGACCGCAGATGCGCAAAAGGATTATTCGCCATGGGTTCTCCCTAGAGCTTATTGACGAATCGGAACATCTGATATATCCCAATGGCCGTCAATACGAGTGCCAGTAGGATATAAAAGCCGGTGCGGTAAGCCTCTGTGAAGATGAAATCCAAGGTAGTACCTCTCTGCTGGTCTTTGCGCAACGGCGCTCAGTACCCAATCACTCTGCCTACGGTATCGTCCTGGCGCCTGCGCCGCCTCTCGCTTCGCCGTTCGCCGCGCCCCTCGCCCTGCTCCCTGCCTCGCCTCTTGTCCTGCTTCTCGTGTTGCTTTTCGTGTTGGTTCCGGTCAATACGTCTTCGGCGACACCGATCTGCTGCAGCCGCTCAAATCCAAAAGCGGTGAGCGCATAGCGAGACAGGAGCTTGCCTTCAGAAAAGTGGCTGCCATCGTCAACGTCTTCATCCATTGGCGTAAGCAGGCCAGCCGCCGCCGCTTCTATCGTGAAGACGCGTATCTGCTTGCGTTGGCGGCTCTGTCGCCTCTTGCCTGTGTTGGTCGTAAGCAGATCGGCTACCTCAAAATCCCAACATTCCCCCGCTTCGGCGATGGTGAGCAGGGTTTGAGTCTTAAGGGTCAAGGCCTTGTTTCGTCGTCGTTTGAGGCCGTGGGTTCGTGCCGTCAGGTCCACATCCCGGAGTACCTGCAATTGAGCCGACTGCCCATAAAAGACGATGAAGACGCCGATCGCCATGCAGACACAGGCAGTGACCTCAAGAACCGAGGGCTGCGAAGCCACCAGAATCAGCGAGATGCCCACGGTTACGAAACCCGAAATGTCACTTACGGCCAGTCCTCGGCACACACCGCAAAACATGAAGCTCTTATACCAGGCGAGATAGTTGATGGTCAGGCTGATCGCGACGGTGAAGAACAGCAAGGCCGACTGAGGTATGACGATGACCGCCTGCACCGAGGCGAGCAAGGGCAGGTCGGGTTTGAAGATCGTGACGCATATGGCGATGACGATCCAGATCAGGGCCTCGTAGGTGAAGCGGAGCGAGAGCCCGACGCCGGAGTCGGTAACGTCCATCGCTCGAGTGGCGACAACTCCCTCGATCGCCCAGCCGATGCCGACGAGAATACCGAGGAGTAGGATCAGTAGGCGACTTCCCTGGTCGAGGGGAAGGCTTGGAAGATAGAGAATGACGCAGCCCAGAAGGATGATGACAAGTCCAATCCAACAGGCGGTCGTGACTTTTTCCCGATACCAGATGCGGGCGATGAAGGTTCCGACGACGGGATAGAACATGGTCATGGCCACGGCGAAGGTCGCGTCGAGCATATTGGCCGCAACGTAACTCAGCCATACGGCGCAGCCTCCGAAGAGTGTTGCGGCAAGATAGGTCAGGCTCTCCGGTCGAAAACTGGTCAGAAGTCTGAACCACTCCCGCAGCTGCCCATTGACGGCGACCCAGATGATGCTGATGGTGGCCATCGTCACCGAAAGGACGAGGACCATGACCGTACCGGAAAAGAAGGGATTACCCTGAAGCAGGAGCGCCTGATTAAAGCTGCTGGAATGAGCGAGCAGGCTCATCCCGGAATAGCCAAAACCCCACAGCAGAGCGCACCACAAGGCGAAGCGAAAGCCCCAGTTGTAGCGGATATTGTCATGTCGGGCTCGCAGTACACTCGTGGATGCCTGCACTCTGTGAGAACCTCCTCCCTCATAGATTCCCGGGCGCCTCTTTGAGAAGAGTGTCAGGGGAACAACACGCAGCTGACCAAGCCCATCAGGCGGTCGTCCGCGTGGTACTGATAGCACATGCCTGACGCCTCGCAGACTTCTCCAATGAACAGCCCGTAGGCCTCCATGGCCGATACCCGCCGATCGGGGTGTCGGCACGGGTCATCGGGGCAGGTGCAGCGCCTGCATATCCTGCATTCTCCCGACCCCATCGGCAGAATAGCCCCATAGATGCCTCGCATCGACTGCGCGAAGAGGTAGAAGCGCCGATTATGTATGTTGCGCAGTACCTCGATCGCCTGGAGATCATTTTCATAGATGAGTTTATCACGTGTCTGCACGAGAATGCCCGTAGAGTAGCCGGTGACGCGGCGAGCCATGTCGCTGGGCCTTGGACAGGAAGGCGGGCAACTCCAATTATGTGCGTACTTTCCACAGAGGTTCTGTTCGCACAGTTCCCGGGTTTCGGGGTGGAAGATAAGTGCGCGCATATCCAGCGGGCGAACGTCCGTGAAGCCCGCGTCGCGAGCCGCCTGTTCGATCTGTGCGAGGCGAGCCTTCATCAGCCGTCTTTCGTCTTTACCGCCGGGCTGTCCGTCTTGAGGGATGAGATGTTAAGCGAGGAGACGTTGAGTGATGAGACGAGTATCTCCAGCTGTCCCAGTCGTTCGGCCATCGCCGTCGTATCGGCACTAACGGCGGCTAAGCTGTGGAATGATTCCAGCTCTCTGAGCCGTCGTTCGGTTCTTGCCAGATGGCTTTCCATTGCGGCATAAAACCACAGAGGCGCAAAGACCAGCAACACGATGATACCGAAAATTGCCGCCGCCACGCCATAATCGTTATGCTCGATGGTGAACAGCCCAACCAGATAGAAGGGAATGTTGATGAAGGCGAAGACAATCGCGACTTTCCACCACCATTTGGGCGCGCTGACCTTTTTACCCAGAGCACGCTTTGCCTTCACGTAAGCAAAGAGCGTGATGCCGTTGGCAAAGACGTAACCGGTTGCAGAAGCGGCCAGGATGATGGTTGGCGTGCCAAGCAGTATGAGGAGCATGTTGAGAATTGCCACCGAAATCAGGGCGATATGCGGTTGTCCGTGCTTGTTGGTTCGCGCAAAGGTGGAGGGCAGGTTGCCCTGCTGGGCCATCGATTCCATCGCTCGGGCGCTACCGAGCAGGCCGGTCTGGATGACCAGGATCATCGAGGCGATGAGCATGACGATCGCGATCGCCGCGCCGATTGGTCCGAAGGTCATGGTGGCCAAAGGCAGCATCGGCGAATAGGGGTTCGTCAGGATACCCTCAACGCCAAGCGTACCCGTACAGGCCAGCTGTACGAGGACAAAGGTAATGATGCAGACAAAACCGCAGGAAAACAGTGCCTTGCGCACGTCTTTGCGGGGGTTTTTGTAGTCAGGGGCATAGATTGCGGCGGTTTCCCAGGCGCAGGCACTCCACTGTGCCATCGCCATGATGCCCACGAGGAAGAGAATATGGGTGAAGTCCCAGGTCCAGCCTGAGGGAAAGAGGCTTGCCGTGACATTGGACATCTGGAAGGCGCCCGTGAAGAAGGGGACAATCGCGAGCACGACCAGAGGGATGAGTGCGACGACGGCAAGTACCGTACCTGCGGTTGCACCGCCGCTGACACCTTTCCAGTTGACGGCGATGAGTGCCGTGAAGATCAGAGCGCCGCAGACGAGGGAGAGAATTACCTCGGGTATTCCCGCGAAGGCAGGCACCAGATTATGCAGGTAGTTGCCGATCAACAGGGCAAAGATCGCCAGTACCGGGTTCCAGGCAAACCAGTAGCCCCAAGCAGAGAATCCGCCGATAAAGCGATTCGTGTCATAGGTCTCTGAGTCTTTGCCACGAAAGACCGACTGCACAAATCCCGGTAGTCCGCGCGCTTTGGGATACATCAGCGCGAACTCACCATAGGCGGTATTCTGCAAGAAGCCCTGAATGACCGACATCAGCCAGATGATGATGGCGAACGCGCCAACATAGCCATCAAAGTAGCCGATATTGGGCAGAATGAGCATCGGCACACCGAGTGCGATGACAAAGCCTTGTCGCCAGCTGATCTTGCCCGCACTGCTCGCGGCGCCAGCAGTGCTCGCGGCGCCAGCAGTGCTGGCGGCGCCAGCAGTGCCGACGGCGCCAGCAGTGCCGACGGCGCCAGCAGTGCCAACAGTCCCCGTACCTGCGGTTTCCTTATTCGCAGATTGCATCTTACCCCCAAGTGTCAAGCGCAGTGTTGAGCGCTCTATTCGTATTCGACAGAAATGCCACGTTCCTTGAGTGTATCCTTCGCCAGGGGCGTGATGACGCATCCCTTGGGGAAGCGCACCTTCGACCTCGGTGCGATGTTTGCGACTTTATCCTGTGTGATAACGAGCCTACGAGCCGTGGTCGTCGCGCCACAGGCTGCGGGCTTGCCGACAGCCGTGGCCGCGGGCTTGCCAAGGGCTGTAGCTGCGGAAACCGCATCAGAGTTTTGGGCCACCCCGGCCTTGCCTGCCTGCTCCTGACGGATCTTTTCCAGCAGTCTGCGTACGACCTCGTCGGTCAGTCTGTCTATATCCATGCGAGTCCTCCTTTCATGTGCGAACAGCGTTCACGTGCGAACAACTTTCATGTGCGAACAACGCTTACGTGCGAACAACTTTCATGTACGAATAACGCTTACGTGCGAATACATCCGAACATGCCTCGGGTGAAGCCCGCGGCATTGGCCTCGTCGTAGTCGATGTGCATGAAGTTGTCGGCTGTCTCAGCGACCCGAACTTTCACATCGCGAAAGCTCACTGGTCGGGGTGACGACAATTCAAAGTCAACCCGAGCACCATCGGTGAGACCCAACGCCGCTGCGGCTTCCGGTTTCATGTGGATGTGCCGCTCGGCGATGATCAGGCCACCGTTCGTCTCGACCCAGGCTTCGCCGTTCTCAATACGAATGCCCGGGGTGTTCTCAAGGTTGCCGCTGTCGCGGCATGGTGGATCAAGACCGAGCAGGGTCGCGTCGGTTCGGGAGACCTCGATCTGCGTCTGCCTGCGTTCGGGGCCGATGACCACGGCATTCTCCAAGCGGCCCGCGGGGCCGACCAGAGTCATACGCTGTTCGCCAACGAACTGGCCCGGCTGAGAAAGGTACTTCACCCAGATTAACGCGTAGTCTTCGCCAAAGAGCTTTCTGGCGTCTTCAACCGACAGATGCACATGACGCCCTGAGGCTTCCACCTGCAAGTAGCCCTGCGAAGCAAGCTCGGCACGCACCTCGGCCATTACCAGGTCGGTAAGAGCTTCGGCGACGCCGTTCAGTTTGTCATGCGCAGCACTCATGGCTTCTCTCCGTCATTGCCTTTCCGTCAGTTCGTGCCATAGTGCCCGGTGATGGCACGCAGGCACAGAATGTAGATGATCGAAGACAGGCGGTTGTAACCCTCCATCAGATCGGAGCGAGCAACGCTGCCATCCGCTGTCTTAAACGCTTCGTAGAAGGCCAGCTCGCAGGAGCGCGAGCTTGCGCGCAGGGCGTTGAGCAGGATCGGCAGCTCGCCTTCCGTATAGGAGATGTTGAACAGATGTCCTCGCCCAAAATACCGGTTTGGATTGTGCGAAACCGCGCGCACCTCTTCATAGGCAAGTCCAGCGACGGTGTCGGCCTCAAAGGGCTCATCGAGTACCTCTGAGCGCGACAGGCCGCCGATGAAACGGTAGACCTCTTCGAGATCGTCCACAAGCGACTGGCGTCCGAGAGCGGCAGCGCGAACCTGCACTTTGAGCAGTTCGGCGATCAGGGAATCGACCTTGCCACGCAGATGAATGCGTGGATCATCTTTGGGCACGAGGATATTTCCCTGCAGCTGCGTGAGATGCTCAGGCTTCTCATTGAGAAAGCCGCCACCCTCTATCTGATATTTGCCCGTGCCGAGATCAGGGCTGTCTGTGGCCTTGGAGGGGGGAGTGGTGCCGGTGCAGGCTGCGGCTTTACGCTTCAGTGTCGTGTCGTCAATGACCAGCTTGAGCTTTCTGTCGATGACCACGGCTCTGGCCGAGGGCGTTAACATGACCTCTGCGGGCAGGTGTAACTCACCATCGGTGATGGCTGTGCCAGCCTGAATGATCTTCTTGATCGCGTCCTCTGTGATCAGCTTCATCGTAATGCCCTTCGTGCCGATGCGTCTTCTCGTGCGGTGTACAGAACAGGACAAAAAGGGGACGTTCGCCTTTTTGTCTCATACACTTGCTGTCGGCAGACAATGGGGATAGGATCGAGAAGCAAGACAAAAAGGCGAACGTCCCCTTTTTGTCCTGTTCCCTTTTTGTCCTTCACCCACTGTCTGTGTGCCCATAACTTTACAGCTTTGGCAGGATCTTCTCCACATCGGCATGGGGACGCGGGATAACGTGAACGGAGACGAGCTCGCCCACACGATCAGCCGCAGCAGCGCCGGCGTCGGTGGCAGCCTTGACGGCGCCCACATCGCCACGAACCATGACGGTAACCAGTCCGCCACCGACGTGCTCTTTGCCAATAAGTGTGACGTTTGCTGCCTTGACCATTGCGTCTGCTGCCTCAATGGAGCCGACCAGACCCTTGGTTTCGATCATTCCGAGAGCAACTAAACCTTCCATGTTTCCTCCTCAGTACGAGACGTGCTTTCCAATACCATTGATCGTGCAAAGATGGTGCAAAGGTAGTGCAGAGGTGCTAGATGATGCTTTGGTCCTTGAGCTTCGAGTACACGAGCTGGACCAGAGCGTCGATCGTGTCCTCGTTGGAACCGGTAGGGGTCGAGCGGGGGAGAGAGCCAGTCGGTGTTTCGGCCGATGCGCCCGAGATACTGTGCGCATTGTTAAGCGCCGAGGCAACTGTCACACGGATATCCGAGAGTTCTTGGGTGCCGTAGGCTATCCGACGATAGTTGATGAGGTTCAGAGGCGAGACATTGTCCGAGGTGGAACTGCCGCCAACCGCGCCACAGCCCAGGGTCAGCGCCGGTGGAATCATCGTTGTAGCACCGATGCCGCCAAGTGCGCCGGGTGTGTTGATGAGCAGGCGACTGACGGGCTTTTCCAGAGCGAACTCGCGGATCAGCGATTCGTCGGTGGAGTGCATGATCATCGTATGCCCCGCGCCCTCGTTGTTCAATATCTTGATAGCAAGTGCGCATGCCTCACGCCAATCGTTTACGACGTAAAAAGCCAGCACCGGGCACAGCTTCTCCCGTGACATCGGGATCTTGTGGCCCACCTGCGTCTCGCGACCGATGAGCAACTTCGTGTCTTTGGGAACGGCTACGCCGGCCATCTCCGCTATCAGGGGCGCCGGTTTGCCGACAATTGCCGGATTGGAGGTCAGACGGGGCGTGAGCAGGATAGCGTCGATCTTTTCCTTCTCGTCTGCGCTCAACAGGTAGCAGCCCTGTCGTTGCAACTCTGTCAGCACGGCCGCCTCGCTGATACGCTCGACGATGATCGATTGTTCAGAAGCACAGATCACGCCGTTGTCGAAGGTCTTTGAGTCGATGATGCGTCGCACCGCTGCGGGAATATCGGCGCTTCTTTCGATGTATGCCGGGCCATTACCGGGTCCTACGCCGATGGCTGGGTTGCCGGACGAATAGGCAGCTTTGACCATGGCCTCGCCACCGGTCGCCAGGATCAGCTTGGTATCGCTGTTGCCAAGCAGCTCGGCGGTGCCTTCCTTGGTGGCGTCCTTCATCACGGAGATGCAGCCGGGCGGCATACCCGCGGCCTCAGCCGCGCGGCGCACGACCTCAGCAGCCTCGATGATGCAGTTCTTCGCGCCCGGATGGGGTGAGAAGATCACCGCGTTGCCAGCTTTGATTGAGATCAAAGCCTTGTAGATGACCGTTGAGGTTGGATTGGTCGAAGGGATCAGCGCAGCGATCACGCCGACGGGCACGGCGACTTCGAATACTCGCTTCGCTTCATCGACGTTCACGATGCCGACAGTCTTCATATCCTTTATGTAATCGTAGACGACCTCGGCAGCGAAGAAGTTTTTGATCACCTTGTCGCTGGCCTTGCCATATCCGGTCTCATCATTGGCCATCTTTGCCAGACGTTCTGCGTTTTTCAGCGCGGCATCCTTGATGGCGCCACAGATCGCATCGATCTGCATCTGGTTCATCCGAGCAAGCTCCGCCTGCGCCTCGACGGCTTTGCGGAGCAGATCACGGGTCTCCTGTATCGAGATCAGATCCTTGTCTAACAATTGAGTCATACACCTCCCTCCTTTCTGTTGGTCGGGGGTTTACTTCTTTTTCGGAGTCGGCTTCTTGGCTGCTTGAGGTCGGGAAGTCGACGTGGGTGGTTTCTTTGGCTTGGCTTTGCTTGCGGGCTTCGGAGGCGTCGCTGTGTCTGCGACTACGGGCTTGGCGGAGGGCGCTTCAGAGGGCGCCTCGGATGGCGCTGCGTCCGCGATTGTATCCGCGGGCTTCGGAGGCGTCGCTTCGGCTGCGGCTGCCACCTTGGCAGTCTTGGCCGCCGCGTCCGCAGCTACGGCATTGGCCGCCGCGTCCGCAGCTACGGCCTTGGCAGGCGTCGCTTTGCTCGCCGCTTCTATCGACGTTGCCGCCCCTACCGACATTGCCGCCTCGACAGGCGCTTCCTTTTCGTCAGTCTCAGCGTAGAGTTTGCCCGTCTGCTCGTCGATGCGAGCTATGATCGTGTGGCGCAGATAGCCACCGAGCCGCTGAGCTGCAGCGATGCCAGCCTGCACGGCGCTGCTTACGGCTGCCACCTCGCCGGTCACCGTGAAGGAGACAATGCCTCCGCCGACCTTCTCCGAGGAAACCAGCCGCACTTCTGCGGTCTTCAGGCAGACGTCGAGCGCATCAACGGTGCTGACGTAGCCCAGGGTGTCTATCACTCCGATGGCGATCATGGCTAGAGCTCCGTCGGATGGTTCGCGACATAGATGCAGGCCGCAGCAAAGGCGTCACAGGCGGCCTTACAGGCGGACTGCGTACCAATCATGATGGCGCCCGCGATGTTCGTGGTGTTCAGTGGCGGATTGAAGAAGCCAGCAATCTGCACCTCGGCCGCCTTGAGCGCGGCGTCCACGGCATAAAACATCTCAACCGGCGGTGCCATGCAGTAGGCCATGGGCGTGCCGGGCGCCACCTCGAGCACGTCGCACAGGGTGGGGAGATAACTCCCCGACGACGAGATGGTGTGCGCCATATAGATCGACTCACCAGCCTCGTCCGCATTGACGTAATAGGCGCCGTTGTACACATGGTCAATCGCGGCTTCTAAGCCCGCTCTGGCTTCTGCCGGGTTTGGGGCGGCCAAAAGGGCGATCGCCTCGCCGGAGAGCTTGGCGTAAGGATCATCGAGTGCCGAGAAGGTACTCTCGCAGTAGACGACCTCGATATCAGCCTTTTTGGTGGCTTCATCGCAGGCGATGAAGGTAATGTCATCGACGGAGGCAGTGAACAGCGCCAGACTCCGCTGATCGTCCCTGAGTTTCAGATGCTTTGCAAGTCCCGCGTCCACATTGGGGATTATCTTTTGGCAGACCAGTTCTGCCCGGAGAATCTCTCCCTGCATGATGCACTACCTCCCTACACGAGCTTCAGATCGACGCCGGACATCTTGTGCTTGATCATCGACTGCGCGAGCTCTGCGATCTGGGCACCGGCCTCGACAGGCGGCGTTCCTTTGGCATGGATGTTTGAGATGACGGTGCGGCGGGACTCCTCCATGCCAATCGTTGGCTTGTAGGCCAGATAGGCACCCATTGAGGACTGAGAGTTGAGACCCGGGCGCTCACCGGTAAGCGTGATGACGACGTCGGCTCCCGTTATCTCGCCGATCTCCTCGCTGACGGCCACACGACCGTTTTTCACGAAGAATATCGTGTCGGCAACACTGATACCCAGTGACTTCAAGCCCTGCTGTAGGGCTGGCAGGAAGTCGGCGGCGTTGCGCTCAATGGCGCCGGAGGACAGGCCATCGCTGAATACGATCTGCACCTGCTTGCCGCTTTCGGCATTCTTCTTGGCGATTTCGACCGAAGCATCCGACAGGCGCTTGCCGCTGGGCGGGTTCTTCAGGTATTCGGCCTTATCGGCAGAGCGACTCTCCAGCTTGATGAAACCAAGTTTGTCGAGCAGGCCTTCGTCCACGTCTGACCACACGGTGTTCTGGGCGGCGGCATGGTCGGCCTTGGCCCGGACATAGGCCTTTGTCAGGGGACGAGGCCCTGCACGCCAGATACCGAGGCGGCCGGAGGTGAACTGCTTCATCCTCCGATAGCCTTCCTCGTCGGCGGGATTGGGAACCCAGAAGGTCTCCTCCATGGTGATCGCGGTGGCGTCCGGAACCTCTTCGACGGCCTCAGTGCTGACGGCTGCGGCCACAGCACCAGCACCAGCACCGGCACCGGCACCGGCGTTTTGCGCGGAACCCGCCGCAGGAGCAGAGGCAGAACCGCCACTTTTTGCGACCTCCTCGCGGATGACGTCCGCAACGAGTGTCCGGATTGAGTCCCTCAAAGCATCTTCATTCAACATAGTTTCCTACCTCCTCTACTCTACTTAAGGAATATCGACGCGTCGCCAAAGCGCTCGGTCGGCATCAGCTCGTTATCCAGTATCTCCATCTTCTGTAGCCACCTCTCAAAGGCTGGATGGCGGCGCAGACCGGTGAGCTCCAGCACCGTCTGGTAATCGTGATTGCCCAGCAGCTGATAGTTGAGCATGACGTCATCGCCCATGGGGGCAGTCACGTAATAGGGCATCTTTGCCAGACCCACGAGCATGGCCAGCGATTCGGAATCGTTTTGGCTCGCCGGCATGTGGTTGGTATAGCAGACATCCACGCCCATCGGAATAAGGTGCATCTTGCCCATGAAGAGTTCCTCAAGGCCACCGCGCTGTTGCTGCACGGTGTCGTAGATGTACTCCGGACCGATGAAGCCAACGACCGACATCATCGTGAAGGGATCGTAGCGCCGTGCCAGTCCATAGGTGCGAGCCTCCAGCGTGAGCTCGTCAACGCCCATGTGGCAATCGGCTGAAAGCTCAGAGCCCTCGCCGGTCTCAAAGTACATCGGGTTCTTGGCTCCTGAAATGCAGAGCTCCTTGCCGAGTGCGTAGGCTTCGTCGAGCATGTCGATCGAGATACCGAAGGACTCGTTTGCCTTCTGGGTGCCGGCGATCGATTGGAACAGCATGTCGGTTGGTGCGCCCTTCTGCATCGCGGCCACCTGAGTGGTCAGGTGCGAGAGTACGCAGTTCTGCGTTGGGATCTCCCACTTCATGCGCAACTCATAGAGCTTCTGCTGAAGATACATCGTCGACTCGACGGTATCCTGTACCGGGTTGAGGCCGATCATCGCGTCGCCTATTCCGTAGGCCAGTGCCTCATAGGTTTCGGCGAAGATGGCATCGAGATCGTCGGTGGAGTGGTTGGGCAGGGCGCGGCACATGGCCACGTTGTGTAGGCCCAACTCGGTGACGCACTGGGTGAGGTAGTCGAGTTTGGCGGCAACATAGACGAGGTCCATATTGGAGCAGACCTTGGTTACCGCGGCGACCATCTCACTGGTCAGCCCATGCAGCACCCGCTTGATGACCGGACCGGTTGAGCTGTACTCCATCAGGAAGTTGCGCAGCTCTCCCACGGTCCAGTTCTGTATCTCCTTATAGACGGTCTCGTTGACCTGATCCTGAATGACACGGGTCACGTCGTCGATTTCGTAGGGGACAGCCGGGTGGTTGCGGATGTCGGACAGGGGGGTTTCAGACAAGACGATCTTGGCCGCAGCCCGCTCCTCCCTCGACTGCGCAGCCAGACCGGCGAGCTCGTCTCCTGATTTCTGCTCGCTGGCCTTGGCTTGGACTTCGTTCAAGTCCTTGAATTGGTAGGTTCTGCCAAACATCACGGTTTTTAACTTCATAATCAACTCCTCTTCTCCAGCTTGGTCGTCGCGTTTCCCTTGGTGCCCTGTTCTCTTGTCAGTCTGGTGTCTGCCGACACCCCTACGTTGAAGATCACTGAAAGATAAGCGTCTTCACAATCACCGGCAGGACCATCCCGCCGGCGATGGGATTTCCGATATCGATATAATCTCCTTCCCCTGCCTCTACGCTGTCTATGCAAACCACGCGGTTATCGCTGGTCAGCAGTCGTTTGAGGGTATGGCCAAGCGCCTTGGCCATGTCGTGCTCAACCAAGATGATGAGATGTCGCCCGCTGCGGACGAGGCGATCCAGACCCTTGATGAGCGCGCGTGCGATGGCCTCAACCTGTAGAAAGTTTGGAGACTGAACGCCCTGAAAGGCCACCGCGAGCTGCTGGGCCTTGTCTTCCAGCTCAAACCATTCGACACGCCGAGCGATCTCTGTGGCGAACTCTGCATCGTCCGGGGCGATATCGTTGGGTATCTTGATGACCGGCACGTTTTTCAGGGGTAGAGCCTCGCGGTCATAGGTGACCGTCGTGCCGGAGATGTTGGCGGTATGTGAGCCTGCACCGACCACGGTCGCACGGATCGTTTCCTCTGGCTTCAGTATGGTCATCTTCTGAGCGAAGTTTGAGTTTTTCAGCTCGTGTGCCAAGATGATGCCCATATCCTGATAGCGGAAGACGTCTTCGTCGCTGATGGAATCGCGATAATAGATATCGGCTACGCCACCCGAAAACATGACATGGCTTGGGTGCTTGGGTAAGGGCATGTCCTTGAGTGTCACCATCTGCTCAAAATAAGGGTCGCGACCTGTGACACCGATGGAAGTCTCCAGCTGGCGAATCATGATTCGTGCCAGCTTCTGAAGCTCGGCGGGTTTGGCCTTGTCGCCGACGGCGATATGCAGATGCTCAGAGGCGATGATGTGGGCGATCTTCTCATTGATGTAGACGACGGCGCCATCGCGGTCGAGTTTGACCTGACGCCCACCAATGTCCAGACAGCCTGCCGCAATGACGTTACCCCTGTCGAAGAGAGCGATATTGGATGTGCCACCTCCGATGTCGATATTGGCGACAACCGCCTTGTGCTCTTCGGAGTATTTGTCGGCTCCGGCCCCCTTGCCGGCGATGATACTCTCCAGTTCCGGCCCAGCGGTCGCAACGACGAAATC
>JAIRXA010000145.1 GCA_031268525.1 Coriobacteriales bacterium
CTTGCTTCGGTGGCGCGCGAGCGCAAGGCTGCGAAGTCAGAGCTCGCTCAGCTTGCCACTGAGCGCGATCGCCGAGCCCATGAAGCAGCCCGAGCTGATGCGCGACGCTCCAAACGACATCTCAACCCCAGAGATCGGAGCGCCAAAGCTGCCATCGATCTGGCGATCTACTCAGGCCAGGACGGCAAGGCGGGCCGCCGCAGTGCTCAACTCGACTCCCGCCTCAAGGCCGCCGAACAACGGGTTGCCGAGGCCTTCGTCCCCAAGACCTACGATGGGGCTTTCTGGTTGGATGCGCACCCTTCGCATCGACGCGTCATTGCACGCTTGGCAGCCAATGCCATCCCGCTGTATGCTCCGGCGGGCGGTGCGGCGCGCAGTGCAACGGCGTGGACGACAGAGTGCCCGCTGGAGGGCGCGCACGTCTCCCTGTCGAGCGAGGCTTCTCACGCACGCACGCTCTTCTTCCCTGAGCTCATCGTTGGCCCTACCGACCACATCGGACTCTCCGGACCAAACGGCAGCGGCAAGTCGACCCTGATCCGAGCGCTCGTCGCCGCCCTGCCCGACGATCTCGCGACGCTCTATCTGCCTCAGGAACTCACCGCCACCGAAACCAGGACCTTGTTGCGACGCATCAAGGCCCTGGCGCCGCCGCAGCGCGGGCAACTGCTCTCGCTCGTCGCACGCCTCAACTCCGACCCGGATCGCATTCTCTCGGGCGACATGACCAGTCCCGGCGAGCTACGCAAGTTACTGCTGGCCGAAGGTGCTCTCAATGCGCCTCAACTCATCATCGCCGACGAACCCACCAACCACCTCGACCTCTCCTCGATCGAGGCACTCGAGGTCGTGCTCGCCGCCTGTCCCTGTGCGCTCATCCTCGTCAGCCACGACGCCCCTTTCCTTGCGGCAACAACCACTCTCTCCTGGCGGATCGAAACCGAGGAAGCCTCTGGCAGTCGACTGAGAGTATCAGGGGCCTGATCGGCACTGCATCGGCTCTTCATCAGCACTTCCCTGGCTTAGTCGAGAGCCGTCGCTTGATGGGACTCACTTTCCCAGGGTATCTGTCTGCCTGGACGCAATGCGAAAAATATCAGCAGGGCACAGACTGCCAAGACGATGATGCCACCGATAAACGCTGCACCATACTGTCCCGTCTTATCGAAGGATAGAGCGATCAGAGCAGGACCGAAGCTGCCGATAATGCCTGTTCCCATACGGGTGAGCGATAGAATTGCCGCATAGTCGCGCTTCCCGAAAACCTTTGATATCAAAAGCGGAAGACAGACCGCTATGCCTGTACCGCTCATACCGAAGATGAAGGATAGTATGTAGAGGGAAACCTTACCTTTGACGAAGACGAACAGCAGTAGACAGATTGCAACGACGGCCAATGACACATAGGTCGCTTTCGCCACGCCGAAGCGGTCAGCCGCTATCCCCAGTATCACACTGAAAAAGACGCATCCGATCATCACCAACGAGAGCATAAAGGCTCCGTCGGCCTCTCCCAGCCCGACCGATAGGGCAAAGCCGGGGAACTGACTGTTATAGCCGCCAAACAGAGCGTCGATACCAGCAAAGATGAACAGCGCCACAAACGCAAAGGTAAACACCGCTCTCTTGAAGGGAACACCCGCTTCCAGCGGCATGGTACCGGACCCGCTGCTCGCTGCTGCCGCAGGGGACTCCTCATAACCATAGGGCAGAAGCCCTTTGGCGCTCGGCTTGAACTGCAGGACAAAAACTGCCCACGGGATGACCATGGCAAAGACGACGGCTGAGACCAGCATCGTCGCGATGCGCCAGGAGCCAAAGATGGCGATCAATTCTGTAGATCCGATGCTGAATATGGCGCCTCCCAAAGCCGAGCAGGCCATGGCAATACCAACCGCCATCCCTGTCTTTTTGTAGAACCAGTTCTCCATCAGGATGGGGGTCAGACAAATGAAGTTGAAGGAGCCGATGACACCAAGGATCAGACCACTGATATACCACTGCCAGACCGAGTTGTAGAATGCTGTGGCCGCAAAGGCCGCTATGGAAATCAGCAGTGTTGTGATGAGTATGGGCTTGAAGTTCTTGTCGTTGATAATCCTCGCGATGAACGGCATGGCAAGCGAAGAGGACAGGTAGAGGATGGTCAGCCATAAGGAAAACTCTGCTCTACCGAAATCCAGATCGATGGTGATGGGAATCAGGAAGATACCTGCGGTATTTATTATTCCGCCCATTCCCCCGGCCTGGATGAAACAACACCCGATGAGAATCAACCAGGCGAAATTCCGCTTTCCCTTGATTTCGCGGGGAGATACGTCTCTTATCTCAGTACTCAAAATCATCGCCTCCTACTATGAGATGCAGCTTGCCGTTGTACGAAAGCATCAATGGGGGCTTATTTTTCAGCAGCTTCATCCCGAGCCTGTTTGGCCAACTTGCCCTTCTCTCCCAACTCGGGGATAGAGAGACTCAGCAGGCCAATTGCGATACAGATGACCGTGTTGATGATAAACACGAGGTTGAAGTTGCCGCCGGCAATCATAGACACAACAGTGGGAGTCAGAAAGGCAAGTATGCCAATACCCGTGTTGTTAACACCGTTTGCCGTGGCAACGCACTCCATACCAAACTCTTTGGCGAGTGGCAAGAGAGGAACACGGGTGGTGTTGATGCCAATGGATCCCGAGACGATGATTCCGGCCAGGGCAATCAGTACAAAGGTTTGCACGCCAAAGGGCAAAAACCAGGCGCAGGCATAGAGAACGCCGCCGCCGATGCAGGCAACTGCATGAGGTATGTTGATGAGGGCAATCCTCCGTACGACGATAGACCATGTAGTTGAGCCCAGCAACAGGCAGATATTGAGAAGGCCGGTAGCAAGGCCGGCTTCTTGTGGAGTCATGCCCTTTTGGATGGAGAGGGCCATGACCATATAGATGTTGATGAGCAGAGCGGTTCCGATGGCGAGACCGGATATGATGGTGATCTTCCAGACAGAGGGGCTCTTCAAGACCAGAATCAAGGCGTTCTTGGGAGGCTTTGGCGGTGCCGCGACCTCTTCACCAGTGCCGGCCACGTTGCGATCCTGAGCAAAGAGAACCCACAGGGCAAGTACGGCAACCGACACCACTCCTATCACCGTGAGTGAGAACGTAAAGGAGGGGAAGATGTTGCCCAGAAAGAAGGCGAGCGTGGTGCCCAGACCAGCGGCGGCACCAAAGAACCCCACCGCCAAGGGCATCTCCTTTTTGGGAAACCAGACCCCGAGCATCTTTGCCGCACCAATCTGGAACGGGAGCCCTACGATGCCGATGACGATGGTGATGATCAACAGCATCATGAAGGAATCCGCCCAGATCCTCCAGATCATGAAAACGGCGGTTATGCCCAGGCCTATGGAGATAATCCCCTTCATGCCCTTACGATCCATGAGGTTACCAATGACGATGCTTAGCAGGAGGGCCGGCAGTATGCCGACGGTCGTGATGACCGCAAGCTGGGATTCAACCATATGAAACTGCGCCATAACGTCGATAGAACGAGCTGAGAAGATCAGATTTGAAAAGTTACCCAGGGTTTGGCCCAGGATGATCACAAAGAGTATGACCCAACGTTTTGAGCTGGTTTGTTGCATTTTGTGCCTCACTTTCCAGAAAATCCGCAGGAAAACTACGTGGTTATCGGGGCAGTTTTCCTATCTTTGCCATGTCGTCTGCGATATCGCCCAGGCCATAGTGCTCCCAGGTTTCCCTGGTTGGCCAGCCGGTATCTCTATCCCATCCTCTACGTTCGTAGTACAGATCGACCAGGTCGTTCCATTCCTCCCATCCGACGGTGTCGCCCCGTGGATCGGGGTATTGCATGGTCGGGAAAATCGCATCGACCTCCATCTTGCGATCGCGACCGAAATTGCGCATGGTAATGGCTCGCATCAGCAGCTTGGAGCGTACGGCCGCATCCACCATCTCCTGCTCGCTCATCGGTAGGCCGGTAGCGGCTGTGAACATCTCGGCTTCCATGGAGGTCCATTCCAGATCGGGGCTCTGCCATTCGCAGGTCGAGACGGAATCCTTCATCTCGCCCTTGTTTTCGTTCATAATCACATCGTCTACCAGCACAAAGCTATGACAGGGATCAGCTTCGTACTCAAGCAGATGCTCATAGGGAGAGTGGTAATGGGCCACGGTCTGCGTGTCACGCGTCGTCGTCATCAGCATCAGGGATACGGCCAACCAGCCAGGCTTGTTGATGCCCGCCTCATACCCACGGCCCTGCCAGTGATAGCTATGGCCCCAGGCGGTTTCCAGGCTGACCGGGATATCAAGTTGCAAGCCGGGTTTGATCTGGGAGAAGCGGCCGTGGTAGATCGTTTTGCCATACCTATCGATTCCCAGTTCTCGTGTGGCTCGCGCCATGCCCTCTCCAAAGAGCTTGCCAAAGCGTCCTTTGCGGTAGGTAATCATGTTGAGAAAGTAACTGACGAAGGCCTCGTTCTCCACGTCCACTTCCATGCCGAAGTCCAGATCTTCGAGAAGCCCTTCCTTCTTGGCCATCGAAAGCCATGTGAAATACCAGACGATGACATCCCATTTATCAATCCCATACTCATTACACAGATGCATCATCACACTGCCCTTGTGCCAGTTGGGTTGCCAATAATTGACGATGTCACCCGGCACCGCCTCGACAAGCTTGGGGAAGTAGGGGTCGGAGAAGTCGGGAGGCGGGGCCTCACCCGCCATCGCCTTGCAGGGCGGAAGCGAGTTCTTCGCGGTCTCATAGGTGAGC
The DNA here is from genome assembly GCA_031268525.1 of Coriobacteriales bacterium. Taxonomy (GTDB): domain Bacteria; phylum Actinomycetota; class Coriobacteriia; order Coriobacteriales; family UBA8131; genus JAIRXA01. The sequence continues at coordinate 4,795 of JAIRXA010000145.1, forward strand.
AGGGGAATCCATCCGCAGTCCTCGCGGAAACCATAGGCGAAAATCCCCACGCACTTCTCGACCTGATTGAAGGTACCTTTGTTGGAGAAGGCTGAGGGCATGTTCAGCATAAGCCGACAACAGTGCTGGTTACAGCCGTGACTGCAAGCCACCTGGCCACGATCCCAGCCGCCCTCGATGGTGATCATATTGCCGCCCATGCCATGGGTTTCCTCATGGACGACGGGGTTCGGCCGCATGTAGGGCTTGCCCATATTCCTGCGCAGATAGAAGAGTTTTTCGATGTCGGCCGGCACAACCACACCGGTGCCGCGTACACTTATCGCCTTGAGCTTCTTGGAGCCGAATACCGATCCCAGGCCCGCCTTGGCAGCCACGTTGTCGTTACTGGTGGTAACGCTGGCGTTACGCATCAGGTTTTCTCCGGCCGGACCGATGACGATACTCTTGATGTCCTTACCGTGAATACGTTCAAGTTCCGCCTGGGTAGGATGCACCAGCTTGCCCCAGAGGGCGGTAGCATCCAGGAAGCTGACTTCCTCATCCTCAATGAGCAGGTAGATGGGGGTGGGGGAAGCTCCCTCGATGATAAAGCCATCCCATCCGGCGAATTTAAGCTCGGCACCCATCCAGCCACCGATGCCGCTCCAGGCGTACATCTCCGGCCAGCTGTTAGGTGCAATACTGCCAAAGACAGATCGACCACCCGTTGGAATTCCGGTTGCGGTCGTCGGTCCGGTCATATAGAGGATCTTGTTCTCGGGGTCGAAGGCCTTCACTCCGGGCGGCACCTCATCGTAGAAGATGCGGTTACACACTGCACGACCTCCTACATATTTCGGGACATACTTCGAGGTCGCAACGACGCTTACGGTCTGTTTCGTCAGGTTGATTCGGGCGATTTTACCCACATAGCCGTACTTCAACTCACTCTCCCCCATCGCTCACACCTCCCTGCTCACTACCGCCCAAGTCTTCAGGAACCGGACCTTCCGACACCCCGGACACCGAATCAGGAGGGCCTCCGGAGCCGCTGTCAGGTGGGGGGCCTGGTGGGGCGCCGGGTGGAGGTCCTGGTGGGGCGCCGGGTGGGGGTCCTGGCATCTGCGGCGGCTCAAAGACCGGACGCGGCCGATCGCTCAGTCCGAGGCAGCGTACCGGACACCATTCGATGCAGGCAGGACCTTCCTCCCTGGTACGACACAGGTCACATTTCTTTGCCTTGCGTAAAGCCCTGTCCTTCGATTTGATCAGGTTGATCCGTGATGGCGAAAACTTACAGGCTCTGACGCAAGCCCCACAACCAATGCAATTCTCCTCGTCTATGTAGACGATTCCATGCTCCCCGTCGAGGCACATGGCTTCGTCGCGCTTGGGGCACCTCTCATAACAGGGATGATCCTCGCAGTGCATGCAGACAAGCACGGTGTGGAGCATGTTGCTCGTACCCCGCTTCAGGAAGACCCTGTTGTAGCGTGGCCCGACCACCCCGTCGTGAACAAGGGAGCACACTATCTCGCACGTCGTACAGCCCGCGCAGAGTGAGTAGTCCGGCGGATACTGTACGATGTGCCTTCCGAAAATCTTGTCAGTCATGGTAGGCCTCCCGGATGTGTCGCGTTATCCGCTGATGTTGGTCCCACCGTCAACGAGATACGTTCCACCCGTAATCCACGACGCCTCATCAGAAGCAAGGAAGAGGTTGAG
>JAIRXA010000052.1 GCA_031268525.1 Coriobacteriales bacterium
GTCAGAGCGGCGGTCAGCAGTATCGCCCAGATTGCATCGCGTGCTCGCGGGCGGAAGAACCCCAGGGTCAACAGACTGATCGAGACAATCAGCAAGAGACCGTGGGTCACATAGAACCCAAGATTGCGCAGCATGAGGACGTCGCCTGTGAAGCCCTCGGCAGGTGAGACAATTGCCATGAAGGGTCCCAGCAGTCCCGTGAAGAAGCAAAAGGCGAGAAGCGACCGCCTCTTGAGCGCCAGAGCCAGCGGTATCAGCCAGATATTGATATTGCAGAGCTGGAGAGGCAGTTCGAACCAGAGCTCAAAACCCTTGATGCCATACATCTGCATATACGAGACATCCTGCGACAGCCAGTATTTGTAGACCCAGAACAGAATGAAATTCACGCCAGAGATGGTGATGAGCACACGTCGCCTGACTCTTTCGCTGCAACGACCCACCAGCAGCCAGAGGAGAAGGGCGCCCACCGCGATGCACGCCAGCAGCCCCCACCAGATCACGTTAAACGGCTCTATCCTCATGCGCTTTCCTCACGAGTCGATCACAGAAGCGATGTTGCGAAACTGCGTCCCAACTCCTCTGCGGCTACAAGGTCTGCGGCGCTGGGGGTGAAACAGACCTTCAGCTGGGGCCCAAAGACCGCGCATTTCAGACTGGTAAGACGCTCGGCAAGATGGGGCAGAGCCTCTCCACTCCATCCGTAGCTGCCAAAGAGAGCTACCGGTCGTTTGGCGATGGTCACTGCGTCGATGGCTGCGAGCAGATTGAAAACCGGCGGCAGGGCATCGCGATTGATGGTCGGCGAGCCGACGAGGAAGGCGTCGCTGTCGTTGAGCGCGCTCGCCAGAACAGCGAAGTCATGCTGATTGAGGTCGTAGCAGGTGACTTCCGCATCGGGCAGCGCGGCCAGGATACCACGCGCTACGTGCGTGGCCAAACGCTCGGTGTTGCCATAGGCGCTCACATAGAACACGGGGATACGCCTCCGAGTACGCTTGAGGGGTGTTGCCCACTTCCGATAACGTTCGCGGTTGTGCTCGTATTCGCAGGTGTCGGTCAGGATCGGGCCATGGCTCGGCGCGCACCACGAAACCTCCAGTCCCTCAAGCTTCTCAAGTCCCTTGAGGACGTAGGGTGCAAAAGGATGAAAAATAGCATCATAGTATTCTTTTACCGAATTCGCATAGGCCTCGCGGTAGCTTACGCAGGTATCGAACAGTTGGGGCTCGCAGTAGTGCGCTCCAAGGAAGTCGCAGGTGAAGAGAATTTTTTCCTCAGGTATATAGGTGAACATCGAGTCGGGCCAGTGCAAAAACGGTGCGTTGATGAAACGCAGAGTCTTATCGCCCAGACTCACCTCGTCGCCGTCGTGAACTTTCATGATGTTCAGGTCGGCGCGATTCGTGATGTTCTTCAGGTAGATGGCACCCGCCTGACTGGCGATGATCGTCAGGGACGGATAACGCTCAAGCAGCGCCGCGACCGTACCGCTGTGGTCGGGTTCGTTGTGGTTCATCACAAGATAGTCCGGCGTCCTTTTGCCCAGAGCCTTCTCCACATTCTGGAGATAGGGCTCCAGGAACTTCAGATGTGAGGAGTCGATGAGGGCGACCTTCTCCGAACCCAGGACGGCGTAGGAGTTGTAACTGGTCCCATATTCCGTGCGCATCACGATGTCGAAGATGCGCATGTTTGGGTTGAGGATGCTTGTGATAAGCACCGAGGGCGTAATCATAGGCATGGCGAGAAGACCCTACTGCGCTTCAAACATATCCTTGCCGACGCCGCAATGCGGGCAGACAAAGTCATCGGGTAGGTCTTCCCAGGCAGTCCCGGGAGCGATGTCCAGCTCGATGTCGCCGACCTCGGAATCGTAGGTATAGCCGCAGACGCTGCAAACATACTTCATGATCGTTCCTCTCTCGATGTGTTCGGACCGTACCGACGCCCGCTGCTCCATCCGACGCCGACGCCCGATACCCCGCCAGATACCTTGCCAGACAGCTTGCCAGACACCCCATCAGACACCCGTCAGCTGCCGCCGCCTGATACCCTGTCAGGCGTCATGCCCATGGGAACATGGTAACGCAAGCCATGGGGGATGTCATTCACTATAATGGTCGCATGGCCGCGCATGACGACAGACTCCCTACGCTTCATGAACAGCTTGCCTCCGTGCCCCAGTTACCGGGTGTCTATCTGTGGAAAGGCGCTGACGGACAGGTGCTCTATGTGGGCAAGGCACGTCAGCTGCGCAGTCGTATGCGCCAGTACACCACTCTCACCGATTCGCGGGCGATGGTGCCGCGCCTGATGGAGCAGGCTGCACGTTTTGACTATCTGGTGACCGAAAGCGAGCACGAATCGCTGGTGCTGGAGAAAAACCTCATCAACCAATACAGCCCACCCTTCAATGTGGACTTCAAGGACGACAAGAGCTATCCCTTCATCGCGCTTACTCTGGGCGATACCTTTCCCGCGATCAAGTACACGCGTGAGAAACCCCAGCCCGAAACGCGCTACTTTGGGCCCTATACCGACGCGCGCGCCGCTCGCACGATGATCGAGGTGGCTCGACGGGTCGTGCCGATCTGCCAGACTTCCTGTGTGGAGTGGAAGCGTCTGAAGCGGCGCCTCGCCCTTGACGCCGAGGCTTCGGGCGATAAACCCTGCTTTGACTATCACGTTGGTCTGGGGCCGGGCCCCTGCGTTGGGGCCTGTACGCCCGAACGCTACGCTGAGCATGTGGAGCAGGTCGTGCGCTTCCTCACCGGGCACCGTCGCGGCTTCATGCGGGCCATCGAGGACGAGATGCTCGCCTCCTCCTCCGAGCTTGACTTTGAGCGCGCCGCTCGCAGTAAGGCGCGTCTGGAGACCATCCGCTCGCTTCAGGATCGTCAGCATGTGCAGCTTGCGCCCTCGCTCAACGCCGATGTCATAGGCTTTCATCGCGAGGAGACGATCGCCGGGGTGCAGGTGTTTGTGGTGCGCGAGGGCATCGTGCTCATCTCCAATGAATTTGTACTCGACAAAGGCCTTGATGTCTCTGACGATGACCTGATCGACACGTTTCTCTTGCGTTATTACGAGCAAGCGACCGATATTCCCCGCGAGCTGGTTTTGGCCGCATTGCCCGAGGACGCCGCCGTGCTGGAGGAGTGGTTGACCGACAAGCTGGCCTCGCGACACGGGGCAAAGGTGCGTCTCGGCGTACCAAAGCGTGGGGAAAGGCACGAGTTGTTGGAACTTGCGCAACGCAACGCACGTCACACCCTGAACCGCTACAAGGTGCGCACGCGCTACGATGACGAGCGAACGAATCTGGCCCTGCTCCAGCTGGAAAGCGCCCTGGCCCTGGAACGCGCACCTCTGCGCATCGAGTGTTTCGACATCTCGACGATCCACGGGCGACACTCGGTCGCCTCGATGGTGGTCTTCATCGGCGGCAGCCCGGATACGTCTCAGTACCGACGCTTCAAGGTGCGTCTGGACACGGGCGAAGCCAACGACTTTGCGATGATGGGCGAGGTGCTTGGGCGTCGCTATGCGCCAGAGCGTATGGCTGATGAGCGCTTTGGCTCGCGCCCCGACCTCCTGATCGTCGATGGCGGTAAGCCGCAGCTGACAGCCGCACTGCAGCAGCTCTCTGCTCTCGGACTCGATATCCCGGTGGCGGGTCTGGCGAAATCCGATGAGGAGCTGTTCGTGCCCTGGTCAGATCAGGGGCCGATCGTGCTGCCAAGCGGTTCGGCGGCGCTCTATCTGGTGAAGCGCATTCGCGACGAGGCGCACCGTTTTGCCATTACCTTCCATCGAGGGCTGCGCGGTCGTGCGATGACCGCCAGCGTACTTGACGATGTTGTGGGTCTGGGCCCCAAACGTAAGAAGCTGCTGCTACGGCACTTCTCTTCACTCAAACGACTCCGTGAGGCGGATGTGGCGGCGATGGCCGCCGTGCAGGGCATTCCCGCCGTCGTGGCCGAAGAAGTCTGGGCCGTGCTGCATCCCGAGGATGACGATATTCTGGCCGAGCCACATTCCGAGGATGACGATATTCTGGCCGAGCCACATCCCGAGGATGACGAGGCCCTGGCTGCGTCGCATCTCGAGGATGACGATATTCTGGTCGTGCCGTATCCCGAGGAGGTCTGATGTTTCAAGACATCGCACCGCATACGCTCGCCATTGCCTTCGCGCCACGCGCCCTGGCACCCGGTGATTATCTGTTGGCCGCCGATACGACCGGGCGCCTGCTGATGGCCGAGCGAAACGGCGCTCCTGCGCCCACGCTTGCCACCTGCGAGGAACTTACCAGCGCATTCCCAGACATGGCAGACGGCGCCCGCTTCCTGTTCACGATAGACGAGCGTGCGGTCTTTCTGGCGCGTACGGCTCCTGGGGAGTCGCGTGTCACCGCAGGGGATGGCTTCGCCTATCATGAGCTTTTTGACCTGCGCGAT
>JAIRXA010000072.1 GCA_031268525.1 Coriobacteriales bacterium
AAATTGACAACTTTCTCATGAGAAAGTTGTCAATTTTGCCCCGTCCCCTTTGGCACGTCCTGTCACCCTTTTGCCCCGTCCCCTTTGGCACATCCCCCTGTCACGTCCCCTTCTGTGTCACGCTTTTGCCCCGTCCCCTTTGGCACGTCTTGTCACCCTTTTGCCCCGTCCCTCTGCCTACTTGTGTCCTACTTGTGTCCTGTCTACGGCAATTGTCAAAAGGTATACCTTTTGACAATCGTAAAAATGGCAAGAATACGAACTTTCTTAGAATTCTCCTATGATTTCGCCCAAATATGCAGATCAACAAAACAGCAGGTAGCGCTGGTAATGGGACTTTTCTCATAACCAGGCGACCGTTTCGCACAGGCGCTCGAGAGTAAAAATCGAAACGTATACCTTGTGATAGTCTGCCTCTTCGAATGGCACCGTGTGCAAAAGTCGGAGGGGCTTGATGAGGAGGCGCGCAATGCAGAAGGAAAGCGAAGCTTTATCCCGTCGATCTTTCTTGAGGGGAGCAGCACTGGCAGGTGTAACTGCGGCATCAACCATGGGCATGGTAGCCTGCGCCAGCCCAGCGCAAGGCGATGGCGCGGCGACGACTGCAGGGGGTTCAGCCGTGTCGTGGACGAAAGAGGCCGACATTGTTGTTGTCGGCGGCGGAGCAAGCGGCTGCACCGCATCGCTTGCAGCAGGGCAAAAGGGGGCATCTGTCGTCTTGCTCGAATCGAGCCAGGCACTCGGTGGATGTGGCGCTCTCTGCGTCGGATCCGTCACAACCTGCTGTACAAAAATGCAGGCCGACGCAGGCATCACAGACACTGTGGCTGATTTTGTCGAAGACGTGAGATCTATCATCGGCGAAGAATCAATCAAGAAGGCTGGAGACGACTGGGCGATTTCCGAAAAGGTTTTCAATGAGGGTGGCAAAACCGTTGATTGGCTGGTAGAGAATGGTGTAGTTTTTGCGGGCCCGTTCCAATATCCAAAACACAAGGTTCCCCGTATCCATGCTCTCTACCCCAGCTCGGCCGCCTGGCCGCCCGTTCTGATGCCCAAGATCGAGGAAGCCGGAGTAGATATTCGCTTGAATACCAAGGGGGTAGAGCTTGTACTGGAAGGCGATACGGTTGTTGGGGTCAGAGCTACGGATCAAATCACAAACGAAGAGTTCTACTTCAAAGGAAACAAGGGCGTGGTGCTGGCCTGTGCCTCAATTGACTCGGCCTACGATCAGCTCATCAAGGTTTATTCGACCGATCTGGCAAGCCTCGACCCCTGCAACAGGTTCAATGACGCAAGCGGCATGAAGATGGCAGCCGCCATAGGAGCCGAAACTTCCGAATATGCGTCCGCGGCAAGCATATCAATGCGTTGCCAGGCCCCCAGCCCCGATGTGGGATCGTATTCAAAACAATCCTGGATGCCTTACGGCCTACGGGACGCTGGCGCGATTATGGTCAACAAGGAAGGAAAGCGCTACGCGAGTGAGGATCTGGCAGATCGAGAGATGATACCAAACGTTCTCCAACAGACCGATAAAGTTGCCTATCTGGTCTTTGATGATGCCATAGCCCGTAACTTCCAGCAGTTCCCAGACATGATAGTTTCTTCGATACCGGGTGCAGGCTGGGGGACTGTTGATGATTTCGTCGCTATTGGAGCGATCCTGAAAGCTGATACCATTGAAGAAGTTGCCCGTTTGGCTGGAATTGACGGCGCCGGTCTCGCTGCAGAAATAGCTACCTATAACGACTATGCAAGAGCGGGCAGTGACCCTGACTTTGACAGGAAAAAATTTGGTCTTGCAGAAGCAGGAACCCTCAATACCGGCCTGGTCGCTCCACCGTTCTACATTCATGGCCCACAAAAAGGTGAGATCATGATCGGCGGGATGGACCTGAGGGTCACGCAAGATTTTGCGGTTATCAACACCTTGGGCACTCCCATTCCCGGTCTCTACGCTGTCGGTATCCTTGGTCACGGTCTTGCTCCCTATGGAGCTCCCGGGCACGGCGGCTCCATGGCGTATGCCTTTACCACGGGACGCCTCATCGGCGAACAGTTGGCGACTGCCTAGGGAAGAAAAAGATATGAATCCAGAAAACGAAGAAAACGAAGAACCGGAAGAATCGGACCTTACGACAGATGACGTCGAGACTGACGTGTTTGAATCTGGCGAACCTCATAGCTCTCCCAAATCTTCCGGGCAGCGGAAGAATCACCGCAAGCTCTGGGTGACCTTGGGAATCATTGCTGTTGCATTGGTAGGCTTGAGCACCGGAGCATGGGTATGGCATGAGGATCCGACATTTTGTAATGCCTTTTGTCATAAACCCATGGATTCATACGTCGAGGGATACGTCTCAGACGACCCAGTCCTGCTGGTTTCGGCGCATAAAGACGCGGGGCTCGAATGCCTTGATTGCCATGAATCAAACATGGCACAGCAAGTTGAAGAACTCGGCAAATGGGTGAGTGGAGACTTTCAAGACCCCCTGGCCATGACAAAGGCTGGAACCAGAGAATTCTGTAGCCAGTCCGGATGTCACGATGATTTGGAAGCCATCAAAGGACAAACCGTGGGCTACAATGGATCTGCGCGCAACCCCCATGATTCCCACTATGAGGATTTGTTGGAGTGCTACTCGTGCCATAGAGTACACCGGGAATCTACCCTTTACTGCAACCAGTGTCATCCTGATATTACGCCGCCGCAGACATGGGCAGCAGCAGGGCAATGACCCCGCTTGACAAGGGGCAGGAACGTGCAGGTCCCGGTAGGCAAGGGGCGGGAACGTGGAGGTTCCTGCAGGCAAGGGGAGCGCAGGCCAGCCCCGTCTTCCTGCGCATGTTCTTGACAAGGGCAGAGCGCAACAGGAGATGGTTTCCTGTTGCGCTCTGTTGTGGTTCGGCCAATGTTTCGTCAAGCGTCCCAGTTGTCAAGCTCTGCTGTCAGGCCGCCACAATAGAGGCCCAGCGTGCCACCGGCACCGGTGGCGAGCCCATATTGGTAGTGGTTGCCTATGACGGATCTGAGCATTATCTCTCCCACTTGATAAAGCCTTTCAATAGGCTCATCAAAAGAGTTGAGCGCACGGCATTGCTCGTCAACGTAGAATGAGGTCGCCGGATTGTAGTCAAAATGCGGCGCATTCTTAAACGCATAGAATGGAGGGGTAACGAGAGGCGCCACGGGTCCGGTCCCCACACCGAGCATGGTTTCGCGCCCAAAGACCGTGTCGTAACCGACCCGTGCCACATCATCGTTATACTTCGCCATCGTTGCAGCCAGATTGGGACTCAGTATCTTTTCTCCCAACTCTTCGTAGTTGTCCGCAGACACCAACAACTCAACGGTGCTCTCTTGCAGGCCGATGGGTGGGCCAGCGGCCAAGGCCAAATCATAAGCGGTCTGATCGAGTATTTCCCAGGTGCAGATGCCATCCACCGGATCAGTTGGCTGCTTGAGCAGTGCACGGGTGCGCTCGTTGCACCAGTAGATCGATTCGTCGATGTAGCGATCACCCGTCAGGTTCACTTCTACCGCACCGTAGATGTAGAGTTCTGCATACTGGTCCATGGAGGTGTAGCCGGGATATTTTGCCTCGGTGGCATAAATCCAGGGGCGTCCGTACATCTGACACCCGATTTCCATGGAAGCGTTATGCATGATCCCTGTATGCCCAACGCAGGAGTGCGCGGGAATCTGAGATGCTCCCGGCATACACTCCTCAATCATTTCCGGGTTGTGGGTGATGCCGCCCGTAGCAAGTATGACCGCTTTCTTTGCCTTGATTCTCAACTCTCTGCCGCTGTCTTCCTCTGCCAGAATTCCACAGACTACGCGATTGCCGTCAGAAAACAGTCTTCTCCCCGTCGTCTGGTAACGGATTTCTGCGCCCTGCGCAAGGGCTGCCTCTGCGATGAGCCGCTGATGCTCGGCAGGGTCGCAGACAAGCGTCCTTGGAACAGAACAACCAGGAGACTGATTAACCGACCCCGTCCACTGCAAGCCTAACTCATCGGTAACCAATGCGTAGTACTCATTGCAGTGTTCGCCGTAGGTCCTGAGCACTTCTTCTTTGCAGCTCTGCCCATATGCCAGGGTGTCAGAAACGAACAGGTCAATCGAGTCTTCAATGCCTTGCTCCTGCTGCAGGGGACTGTTGACGAAATACGTATAGCCGCCACAAAGTGCCGTGGAGCTGGACTGACTGCTACTCTGACTGTCTATCACCAAAACGCCACCACCCGCCTTTGCGGCGCCATAGGCCGCCGCGCAACCAGCACCGCCTGCGCCAACAATCACAATGTCATACTCTTCGTCCCATGCTTCTGGAATAGTGCCCTTTCCGGCATTCACCTCTCCGGCTCCTGCAGATGCAGAGGGCGCGCTGCAACCTGCAACTACGGAGCTCAGGGCCAGGGCGGCCGCGCCTGTACCCAACAAGAACCCTCTTCTACTCAGATCTTTCTGTTGGCTCATTTCTCTTTCCCTTCTCCCTGCAGTGTCAACAAGAGGCCCATCTCCAGCAAGCGTATATTGCACAATTGATAGTGTCAATATCTTAATTTTTAATGTCATATCAGCAGTAAATGATACTGTGTTATCGATAAATGATACTGAGATTGCACTGCGTCTGCGCTCGGAGGGTGCTATACTGGCCTCGCCTGTTATCAGTTTACCGATTATTGATAATTCAATAGCAATCGCTGATAGTGGGCAGGAGGAGGAAGAGGAGGAAGACATGAGTCATGAGGAAGACTACCGTGTCGTACTTTCGCTGATTCGAAGTCGCGAGTTCTCAGATATGTGGGCAAGAGCGAATCGCGAGGCTGTGACGCGAGACAGTTATGGCGAAATGGACATGCCTGAGAACTATTCTGAAGATGAGCTGTTCACCATCATCACAGCTTTGCGACGGCGATTCTCCACTGAGATACCCTTTGCCAATTACATTATCAGCACGTCAGAAAGCTATAACTGGTTCTCCGCCACGAGCAGCATGCAGGAATCACTGCGTTTCCTGGTCTCCCAGGCGCAGGCAGGCTCGGCGCTCGACATTCAGATGAGCAGTATCCTCGATAGTCAGAGCCGCATCTCCATGATGCTGGACGAGTTCCTGTCGGTATGTCGTCGTGACGGGATAGATATTCCCTATGAAAGCGCGCGGGCGATACTGTCCGGCGAGCGTTCGCCGCAGACACCGCTGGAGAGGCTCCTCGCAAACTTCCGCAACCTTTCTATCGATATACCCCGCTACACAGGCACGCGTATCTCACCAAGCCTGCTTGAAGAGTTACACGACAGGCTTATTGACGGTGTGGCTTTTCCTATCAAGCCCGAACCTCGGCCACGGATCAAGGAGAGAAAGCCCTCTATTCTTGATGACCCCGATGAGGCCATCGACATGATCTGTCGTCTGGCAAATGCGAGAGGTTGTGCACGCGCCATTCACCCAATCTTCTGTTCCATCCTCATCAGTGGTGTGTTTTGGGAATTCTACCCACTTCCAGAGATTAACGCCGTCCTGGAGCTCGTCGTCAGGATCATCCATTATCATCAGGTAGGGTTGCCGATGCTTGCCTTCGCTTCGTTCTCCCAGCTTTCCGAATCCTGGGAGCAGGGCACCCTCACTTTGCTTTCTGTGCCATGGAGTTATCTTGATCTTCGCGACATCCCTGATTGCGGTGAAGGTTTTGATGCCACGACACACTTTGCCTCAGAGTTGAAACTGCTTGAGTATGAGATAGAGCGCCTCCACGATGTAGTCGCCAGGCTCAAGCTCAACGATCTGGCCATGCGGCACCGTCTGGAGGAGAATCAGATGCTCAACTTCCGGCAGAAGGACATCCTCATCTCTGCCCTGAAAAACAGGGGTATGCGCTTTAAAATAGACGAACATCGACGACTTCATGACATCGCCTACGCCACGGCCCGACAGGATTTTCTCAGTTTGCATGAGATGGGCTTTGTCAGCCTGGAAAAGCAGGATCGGGTTTTCATCTTTCGGCCAACTGAGAAGTTCTTTTCCTGGATGAGCCAAGAGCTGCCATGATGGAGCCGCGTCTGGCGCGATGGCGCCCGGTCCGCGCCTCTCCCAGAAGAGCCGCAATGCGTGCGGAAACCTGGCCGAACTTGTGCTATACTACGTGGCCGTGTCGCCGAAAGGTGACACTTATCGAATGTGGGGCCTTAGCTCAGCTGGGAGAGCGCATGGCTGGCAGCCATGAGGTCAGGGGTTCGATCCCCCTAGGCTCCACCATACCAACAGTTACAAAAGACCTTCGATTGAAGGTCTTTTGTGTATTGGGCAGGCAAGGGGAGCGAACCCCGAGAGGGATTTTCGCGTAAAGAAACGTGCCGGTGGCACGTTTTAGCGAAAATGTCCGAGCGCTTGCGCGAGGTCTCCAATCGCGAAGTGATTGGTCGATCCCCCTAGGCTCCACCAATCACTTACTATACGAACCCCCTGCACTGTTACGCTGACTGGTTCGTTGCAACACTATAATTCTGACACAGGCGGTTCGTCCCTCACCATAGACATAGGTTGACCGCCTCACAGAGAGCGACAGTACGCTATACGACACTTGGTTGTCACTGGAGCGCGCTACCCTACCCGATGGGAACTGATAATACGATGATTAAGATGCAGATAGTCATGAACGATGACAAGATTGCCCGTGAGGGCACATACAATGTGGGCAAGCTCCACGCTTCGATAGATGACTTCATGGTAAAAAAGCTTGGCCTTGAGAAGGGCGACGGGGGCTTTTACTATGGGCGCGGCACGCGCAGCGATTACTCGCACTTTGGCATTGCCATGACCACGCTTGGCAAGAAACAGTGGTTCATGGAAAACGTAGACACTTGGCTGTACTTCAACAATGATGACTCGACCGATCCAGATGACTATGATGTCGAGGATTTCAAGGACTTTTGTCAACGGCGCTATTTTTCCGCAGTATAATCCAAGTGCTATACTTTCCAGAAGCACA
>JAIRXA010000084.1 GCA_031268525.1 Coriobacteriales bacterium
GCGATCTGACGCGCAAGATCGGTTGCGAGCACAGTAAGCGCTTCGACGAAAGGCGCGAACAACGGACACTGAGGGTTGATGGTCTTGCCGGGCGTGGCGGTCGTGCCGGTCTTGCCGGGCGTGGCGGGCGTGGCGGGCGTGCCGGGCGTGGCGGGCGTGGCGGGCGTGGCGGGCGTGGCGCCGGTCGACAGGAGATAGACGCTGTCGTTGGTGGAGGTGTCGCTATCCACCGTAACCTTATTGAGTGTGCGTGCCATCGCCAAGGCCAGAGCCTGCTCACAGGCTTCCTGCGTGAGCTGCGCGTCGGTTGCGAGCACGCCGAGCAGGGTCGCCATATGCGGCTCGATCATCCCCGAGCCTTTGACCATGCCCGCGATCGTGTAGCTCACCTGCTCCCCATCGCTTTGGCTCGCCGTGAAGCTCACCGCCGCCTGCTTGGGGTACGTGTCGGTCGTCATGATCGCCTGCGCAGCCGTAAGCGCTGCCGTGTGGTCGGCTTCGGTCGCACCACCCGGGCCAAGTTCGGCCATCGCCAGCGGAATGCCCGAGACAAAGGCTGCGCTGCCGAGCGGTACCCCGATGACGCCTGTGGAGGCAACGAGTACCTGATGCGGCTCACAGCCAAGGTGCTCAGCGGTGATGCACGCGGTACGTACGGCAAGCTCATGGCCCGGTTTGCCCGTCGCCGCATTGGCATTGCCCGAGTTGAGCACAATGGCGCGCACGCCTACGACATCGCTGGCGTCAAGATGCTGGCCAGCCGCCACCTGCTGCTCGTGTTCACTGCTGAGACGTGCACGCTTCAGATGCTCTCGGGATACCGCAACCGGCGCAGCACAAAAGCTGCTGCGCGTAAAGACTCCGGCCGCCACCGCAGGCGTATCACACACGACGAGCGCCAGATCGCGCCGCTCAGGATTGCGTCGAAAACCCGCCGAGATACCCGCCGAGCGCAATCCGGCGACAGCCCCGAGGCCACCCTCGACGAAGGTAACGGGGCCGAATGCGGTGTCAGTCTGCGTGCCGACTTCGGCAGCTATGGATGGTCTTGTTGTCGATGATTTTGCTGTCATTGCTGGTCTCCTGGCACTGATTTTCCCATTACTGGTCTCCTGGTGCTGATTTCCTCAAACCACCGGTGGGATGCCGATCAACCCGACCGTCTCCTTGAAACCGAAAACGATATTGGCACACTGAATAGCCTGCGTCGCCGCCCCCTTACCCAGATTGTCGATGGCACAGGAGGCGATCAAGGTGTTGCTGGCCGCATCGAAGGCGATGCCCACCTGCGCGCAATTGCTCCCAAGAACACTTGCTGTACGCGGCATCGTACCAAAGGGCAGAAGTCGCACGAAGGCTTCGCCTTCATAGGCGGTGAGATAGACGGTTTCCAGAATTTCGGCGTCTACACCCGTCTGAAGCGAGAGAGTCACCGTGGCCAACAAACCACGTTTCAGTGGTGCGAGATGCGGCGTAAAGACCACGGGCACGGTGCGCCCAGCTTCGGTGGAGAAAATCTGGATGATTTCGGGCGTATGGCGATGCGTTGTCACCCCATACGCATTGACATTATCGTCCACGCTACAGAAATGGGTCGTCGCGTTCGCCTTGCGCCCCGCGCCCGAGACGCCAGAGATGGCGTTGACGACCACGGGAGCGGCCAGCGTAATTCCAGCAGCCAGCGCAGGGGCGGCAGCCAGCGCACTGGCTGTGGGGTAGCACCCCGGACAGGCCACGAGCGCCGGTGTACGCATACGTGCGTGCATGCTTCCCGTCATGCCCACTGGCGCACCCGCTTGTGCATCCATCCGCACAGTCCCCTGCGCGCTCGCTTGAGCACTCGTTCGCACAGTCTCCTGCGCACCCGCCTGCGCACTCGTTCGTACAGTCTCCTGCGCACCCGCCTGAGCGCTCGTCCGCACAGTCCCCCGCGCGCTCGCCTGCGCACTCGTTCGCACAGTCTCCTGTGCGCTCGCCTGTCTACCCGCCTGCGCCAGTTGAGAGCGATAAAGCTCCGGCAGCCCATAGACTGCATGCGCCAGCAAATCGGATGCGGTGTGGGCCACGCCATACCAACGCTCATAAATCGTGGGGTTCTTAAGTCGGAAATCCGCACTGAGATCAAAGACGCTCACACCATCCTCAAGCAGGTCAGGCACCATGCTCAGGGCAGCGGTGTGGGGAACCGCGAGAAAGACGGCCTCAAGCCGACCATCTCGTGCCAAAGCCAAGACCTCTTCATGGGGAACAAAGGAAAGTGCGGTGCGGTCGAGAAGAGCTGGATACAGCTCAGCGAGCGGCAGGCCCGTGTCACGGTCCGAGCTCGCCGCGATGAGCTCGAAGAAGGGGTGCCCCAGCAGATGGCGCACGAGTTCGATGCCGCCATAGCCGGCGGCGCCGATAACGGCTGCTCTCAAAGCAGGCATAAAACGTGCATCTCCTCTCTGTCTCTCTGTCTGTGTCGCGCTCTCGCGCTTTGCCTGTGTCGCGCTCTCACGCTCTCGCGTTCTTTCTGTGTCGCGTTCTCGCGTTCTCTCTCGCTCGCTCTCTCACGCACACACAGACCACAACAGACCCTTGGGTGGGGCCTTGTCTGTACGACAGACCCTTGGCCTAGGGAGCTTTGTCTGCATACGATATCAGAATACTACCAGTCTGTCACAGATATGTGCAAAATATTGCACTTTCTTAATAAAATTCATTACTTTATGTAATATTATCAATGAAATATCCATACTCAGACACATAGAAAATACGCTATACTGGTAAATTGCATGAACAGGCAAAGATCAAACACCGTGAGCAGCAATCGAGAGATGAGCAAGAACCCCATGACCTCACCTGCCAAAACAGATCCCGAACTGACAATTCTGATGCCCTGCCTTGATGAGGCGGAGACCTTGGCGACGTGTATTGGCAAGGCGCAATCCTTTCTGAAAGAGAGCGGAATCGTCGGCGAGGTGCTGATCGCCGACAATGGGTCGACCGACGGCTCTCAGGAGCTTGCTCAGGCTTGCGGCGCACGGGTCGTCGACGTGCCCATCAGAGGCTATGGCGCAGCGCTGATCACCGGAAGCAGAGAAGCGCGCGGCACCTATGTGATCATGGGCGATGCCGACGACAGTTACGACTTTGAGCATCTACAACCCTTTGTGGACAAACTTCGCGAAGGGCATGAGCTCGTCATGGGCAACCGATTCAAGGGTGGAATTGCTGAGGGCGCAATGCCGCCGCTGCATAAATATCTCGGAAACCCCGTGCTCTCCTTCATCGGGCGGCTGTTCTTCCGCTCGCCCATCGGCGACTTCCACTGCGGTCTGCGCGGCTACGACAAAGAGGCCATCCAGAGCCTGGGCTTAAAGACCACCGGCATGGAATACGCTTCGGAGATGGTCGTTCAGGCAACTCTGGCGGATCTCAAAATTGC
>JAIRXA010000098.1 GCA_031268525.1 Coriobacteriales bacterium
TGTTGCATGGTGCGCTCCTATGCGATCTTCAGGTAGAGTATCCGCGATGCTCTCTTGTATTCGGCCGGGGTATCGACGCCCGCGCCATAGTCATAGGTAAGGGTCAGGGTCCAGGCAACCGGCGCTCCTTCGCCCTCGATCCTCCCGCTGAATATCGTGCTCTGCTTCAGAATCTTTCGATTTGCTGAGTTTGAGTTATCGTATTCGATGCTCGCTTCATGATCGGGCGCAGCGTAGGTAAAGTCCTTGGGAACGATACCGGCAGATTCCAACACCCCGTCCACGAAGGCCGAGGTTGCAAGCAGATCATCAAAGGCACTCATGGGATAATCCAGTAGCAATAAATCACAGCTGTAGTAGATATCGATGCACCTGCCGTCTGAATCCAGGCTGATATAGAGGCTTGTAGTTGGCAGAGAGACGTCAGCCGACATCGGTTGAGCGCCTGAGGCCATACTCTGAACCGTAAAGGAGAAGGTTGCAAGTTGACGAATTGCCGGATTTGAGGAGTCATCGACGATATCGGTCTTCGTTAACACCCAATTTGTGCCGAGCTTTGCGGCAATCTCGTCGATCGTCAAGCCATACAGTCCCACGAGTTCTGGTATATCGGTTTTCTCGATACTGAGCTCGTTGGGCGCACTCGGCTCGACGAGGTTGACGCCTGACAGCTCTATTACAGGCTTGACCTCATGTTCCGCTACCGCTGGCTTGTCGATGACGATCCGATAGCCCAGGTATCCAAGGCCCACAAATGCTCCGATTAGAATAATGAGCGCGACAATGAGGGCTAGGCGGGAACGACGAGCCTTTGCGATCTGCTTTTCACTGATGGGCTTGAAGGGCGAGGGCGGCAGCTCGGGACTGGGGGTAGGTTCCGGCTCGGGGATTGGTTCGAGTTCGAGGATTGGTTCCGGCTCGGAGGCATACACCCGATCAGAGCTGGATTCCGACTCGGCGCTTACCACCGGATCAGACTCTGATGGTATAATGCTATTGTCATGCTCTGAAGCTACCTTGTTATCGTCAGGTTCGCTCATGGGCTTAAACTCCGTCCTGTCGCTGATCATCTCAAGAAATAGTACCAGATCAGAAAACCGGCCACTACGACAACGCCAAGCAGAGCAACAATAATGATTATCCGTTGGGTGGTACTCATGGGGACGAGGAGTTCGTCTTCCTCCTCTTTGGCGTGGTCGGCGTCTTGCGTCGTCTCATCAATGGGCGAAACTCGGGCAGCAACAGGCGTCTCGACAAGGAAATCGTCAGGGTGCTGCAAGGACGCCGTGGTTCCTGTGGATGGGGCGCCGATCAAAATGACGTCCTCATCTGGGTCTTCTCTGGGCAGACTCACCGTCTCGGTGTTGCTGCCAATTCTTACATGGACGAAGTCTGGTTCTTTGTCCGCCATAGTTCGCCTCATATCAAGCCGGTTTCAGGTAATCTTAAGAGAATTATACGGTATTCGATGCACAGGCCCCGGTGTGTTGCCGTAATGGCACAATAGCGTGTCGAAATGTGCCATATTCGCAGATCAAGACATACGGGCATTCAGCTCGCCGGCCAGCTCCTCAGGCGTAATACCAATGCGCTCCAGAAGCACCAACAGGTGATACAGAAGATCCGCTGCCTCATAACGAATGTGATCGTGATCGGAGTCCTTTGCGGCAAGAACAAGCTCAGTGGCCTCTTCGACCAGTTTCTTATACAGATGATCCTCGTCGCCGAGAAGCAGGCGCGCCGTATAGCTTTCCCGAACGTCCGCACTTCGTCGCTCGGCGATGATGGCGGTCAAAGTGTTGAGGGTCACTCCGAGATCGCCGTCTTGAACCCCTGCAGTTCGCTCACCCATGTTTCACCTCCCGAAAGAAACAACTGCGCTGGCCAGTATGGCAGGCCGGCCCGAGACTGTCGACACGGAGCAGCAGACAGTCCGCATCACAATCATAAAGTATCTGATGCACGGTTTGGACATTGCCGCTTGTCGCACCCTTGTTCCAGAGCTCGGCACGCGAGCGACTCCAAAACCAGGTCGTGCCGGTCTCTTGGGTCAGGCGCAGGGCCTCGGTGTTCATCCAGGCAAGCATCAACACCTCGCCACTGTCGTATTGCTGAACGATCGCCGGAATGAGGCCTCGTTCGTCGAAGCGTAGCTCGCTTGTTGTCTTTGTCGCAACTGTCATGTCCATGCTGTGCGCTCCTTCAGTGGACGCTCTTCGTCTACTCGGACCCTGTCTCGTGCTGTCACCTTTCGTCCCCCTGTCCCACTCAGTCGAGACGCACGGCTATGCCCTGCGAAGCCAGATACTCCTTGACCTGCCGAACGGTCATCTCGCCAAAGTGAAAGACGCTGGCGGCAAGCACCGCGTCCGCCTCGCCCTCCAGGATGCCCGCAGCAAAATGCTCCAGTCTGCCAACGCCGCCGCTGGCGATGACGGGGATGTCCACCACGCGCGCCACAGCGCGGGTCAGGGCGAGGTCGAAGCCATCTTTTACGCCATCGCTGTCCATCGAGGTCAGCAGTATTTCACCCGCACCGTGGCGATTGGCTGCCGCTGCCCAAGCGATGGCATCGGTATCCGTGTTGATGCGCCCGCCATTGAGAAAGACCGTCCATCTGTCACCAGCACCGGGTACGCGCCGCGCGTCGATGGCGACGAGCACCGCCTGGGAGCCAAAGGCGGCGGCGGCCAGACCGATCAGCTCAGGCTTGCGAAAAGCCGCCGAGTTCAGACTGACCTTATCGGCGCCCGCAGCGATCATCGTACGAATGTCTGCCAACTCGTGAAATCCGCCACCAACCGTGTAGGGAATGTGCAGCTCCTCGCTGGCACGTGCCGCCATGGCGATGACCGTAGGACGCTGTTCATGGGTAGCGGTGATGTCGAGAAAAACCACCTCGTCGGCACCCTGAATATCATAGGCGGCGGCCAGATCGACCGGATCTCCGGCATCGCGCAAAGCGACGAAGTTCACACCCTTGACGACGCGTCCATCTTTGACATCAAGACAGGGTATGACGCGCTTGGTCAACATGGGGTTCCCTCCCCCGACGCCGTAATCGGTGGTACGAGCGCTGCGTCGCGAGCTGGGAGGGCGCAGGTTGCCTCAAACTCAGAGTGGGCATGAGCCACCTCAGACTCAGAGCGAACGTGGGTTGCCTCAGACTCAGAGATCGCCTGCAGCGCCTCGGTCGGTGTGAAGTTCCCCTCGTAGATCGCCCGCCCAACAATGGCGCCTTCCACAATGTTGTCGCCCAGAACAGCGAGTTCACGCAGATCATCGAGTGTGCCGATCCCGCCGGAGGCCGTTACGGCAAAGCCCGCGCAGGCAGCTACTCGCTGGTAGGCCGCACCGTCGATGCCGGTCTGCATACCATCGCGGATGATGTCGGTATACACGAGATGGCGGACACCCCAAAAGGCAAGTTCAGCGATCAACTCCACGGCAGGCACACCGCTTCCTTCGCGCCATCCCTCAATGGCAACCTCACCATTACGCGCGTCCACGCCTGCACAGATCAGATCGCCAAAATCGCGAAGGGCGATACGACAGAATTCTGGATCGCTGATAAGTTGGGTCCCTATGACGATTCGCTGTGCTCCGGCCTGCGCCAAACGCTCCACGGTCTCAAGCGATCGAACACCGCCGCCGACTTCGACCGACAGGCCTGGACAGGCAACCAGAGCTTCGATGGTCGCAAGGTGAAAGGGCGTGCCGGTACGTGCCCCATCGAGATCGACCACATGCAGCCAACGCACACCCTGATCGGCAAAAAGCTGTGCCTGAGCGAGAGGATCATCGTTGTAGATGGTGACCGCGTCAAAGTTGCCTCGCGCAAGGCGAACGACGCGACCTCCCAGCAGGTCGATGGCAGGCAGCAGCTGCATCATGTGAGCACTCCTTCGCCACACGGGTTTGCACCCACACCCCCAGCTTGCGCAAAACGCACAAAGTTGCGCAGCACCGCGAGGCCCTTATGGGAACTCTTCTCAGGATGAAACTGCACGCCAAAGGTCGAACCTCTACGCACCACACAGGGGAAAGTTTGCGCATGGGTGACCTCTGCCAGAACGTCGGTTTCATTGCTGGGCACTCCCTGATAGGAATGCGTGAAATAGAAGTTTGAGCCATCCTCGATGCCTGCGAACAGGGGAGCCAGGTCCTGAGACCTTTCTGAACGGTAGTGAACCTGATTCCAGCCAACGTGGGGCACCTTGTGGCTCAAACCCTGCGCATCGATACTTTGGATGCGACATGCCTCACCGCGCAGTATGCCCAGGCCTTCAGCCCAATGCCCCGCATCCATCCCCTCCTCGCCACGCTCGAAGAGCAGATGCAGGCCGAGACAGACGCCCAGAAAAGGCACCTGAGCGGCGATGCGTTCGCGTATGACAGCCATCTGCCCACTTTCGTGCATGAAGGTCGCGGCATCGGCAAAAGCGCCCACCCCAGGCAGAACGATCGCCTCAGCGTGGGCGATAGCGACGGGATCGGCGCTGATCAGAGTCTCGGCACCCGCCAGCTCCAGACCGCGCTGCATACTGCGCAGGTTGCCCTTGCAGTAATCGACGACGACGAAGGCCATCAGATGCTTCCCTTGGTGGAAGGAACACGGTCGCCAACACGTGGGTCGGGCGTGATGGCCTGAGCAAGTGCGCGCGCGAAAGCCTTGGCCGCAGCCTCGATGATGTGGTGCGAGTTCTCGCCGGAAAATCCTCGGATATGCAGAGTCAGTCCGGCATTCGCCGTCAGGGCGATGAGGAACTCGCGAAAGAGCGTGGTATCAAAGGTGCCAATGAACTCCAGAGGAAGACTGACCTCGTAGTGGAGCTGCCCACGCCCGCTGATATCGACCGCAGCGAGAACCAGCGCCTCATCCATGGGCACGAGAGCGTCACCGTAGCGCGTGATGCCCTTCTTATCCCCGAGGGCTCGGGCAATCGCCTGACCAAAGACGATACCGACATCCTCCACCGTGTGATGCGCATCCACCTCCAAATCACCTGATGCGGCAATGCGCAGGTCAAAAAGGCCATGTCGTCCAATGGCATCGAGCATGTGATCGAAGAAGGGCACACCGGTAGCGATCGCCGTATCGCCTCTGCCATCCAGTTCAAGCTCAAGGTGAATATCCGTCTCTCTGGTCGTGCGTTCTATCACCGCGTTTCTCATACGGGCGCCTCCACAACCTTCCTCATCGCTTCCAACAGCAGGTCATTCTCCTCGGGAGTACCGATACTGATGCGTAAACATCCCTCAAGTCCCGGGCTGTGTGAGAAATCTCGGACGAGCACGCCATGATCCTCATAGAGCCGCTGCCATATGACCGCGGCCCCGGGGAAGCTGACGAGCAGGAAGTTTGCCTCACTGGGATAGACGCGTGCGTCAGGCAGGCGCGCCAGCTCGCCCGCGACCCGCTCACGTTCAAGACGCGTCGTCGCGACGCGTTCGTCAAGGGCGTCGAGGTCAGCGAGGACCGCACTGCCGATCAGGGTCGAGAAGCTGTCAACCGAATAGGGCTGACGCACCTTGACAAGTTCATGTATGACGGCAGGATTGGCCAAAAGATAGCCCAGTCGAATACCCGCCAGACCAAAAGCCTTGGAGAAGGTGCGCAGCAGGACGAGATTATCATGTCGGGCAAGCAGAGGGCTTGCATCATAGACCGGGTCGGCGAACTCAAGGTATGCCTGATCGAGAAGCACGGGGGCATCGCTTGCCGCAAGCAATCGCTCGACGAAATCGCATGACAGACACTCCCCTGTTGGGTTGTTCGGTGAGGCGAGCATGAGCAGATCGATGTCTCCCTCTCCCAGCCGTGCAAGCAGGGTCTGCTCATCGACCGATTTATCTGCCCTGCGCGCTACCTCGATGACCTCGGTGTCGGTAAGTCGGGCGAATATTTCGTAGGAACCAAAGGAGGGCGGTGCAATCAGGAGCCGCCGACCCCCGGTTCCCCAGGCAAGCAGAAGGTCAAAGATCAACTCGTCACCACCGTTGCCGATAAGCACCTGCTCGGCACGCACGCCACAGTAGGTGGCGATCTGTGCGCGCAGATCGGCGGCCAGCGGGTCGGGATAGCGGTTGAACTCCCGGTCCGCCAGCGCGGCGAGTACACACGCGCGCACCGATTCTGTCAGGCCCCAGGGACTCTCGTTGGCACTCAAGAGGACCCGAGCTGGAAGATACTTCGGGTCGTAGGGCGCAAGATCGGCGAGATGTGCCGCCGGTGCACGAAGCGTCCGCTCGGATGATGGAGGAGGGCCGAAAGGCATCAGTCCTCTCCATCCGTCTCGGGATTCAGGCGCAATTCGACAGCCTGAGCATGTGCCCACAGGCCCTCGCAGGCAGCGATCGTCTGTATGGTTGCGGCATCGGCCTCCAAAGCAGCAAAGGAGTAGCTGATGACACTGGAGCGCTTCGTGAAGTCATCAACGGACAGCGGACTTGAGAAGCGCGCGGTGCCACCGGTTGGCAAGGTGTGATTGGGGCCCGCGACATAGTCGCCCACGCTCTCAGGCGTCCAGGGGCCCAGAAAGATGGAGCCGGCGTTCTCGATAAGCCCGAGCAGTTCGAGTGGTTGATCCATCTGTATCTCAAGATGCTCGGGTGCTATGCTGTTCGCAGCGAGCAGAGCGGTCGCAAGATCGGGGCAGACAAAGACCGTGCAGCACTTGTCGATGGACTCCTTGGTCACCTCAAGGCGCGGCGAACGCGCCAGGTAGGCCTCGATGCGCTCGATAACCTCATCCACGAGCTCTTCATCGGTCGTGACCAGAAAGGTCGCTGCCTCCGGATCGTGCTCGGCCTGCGCGAGCAGGTCGATGGCCACGAAGGCAGGATCGGCCGTCTCGTCGGCCAGAATAAGGACCTCCGAGGGACCGGCCACCATATCGATACCCACATCACCGCTGACCAGGCGTTTTGCGGCTGCAACATAGGAGTTCCCCGGGCCTACGATCTTGTCGACCGCCGCGATCTGCTCGGTACCATAGGTCAGTGCTGCAATGGCCTGAGCGCCACCCACGGCATAGACTTCAGTCGCACCGGCGATCTGAGCAGCTGCAAGCAGCTCGGGCGAGAGGCTGCCATCGGGTCGCGGTGGGGTAACGATGACAATGCGACGCACTCCTGCGACACGAGCAGGAATGACATCCATGAGCACGGTGGAAGGGTATTGTGCGCGCCCGCCCGGTACATAGACGCCTACACTGTCGATCGGGGTCAGACGACTGCCGATGAGCGCGCCATCCTCACGAGTCAGAAACCAGCTCTTTTGCTTCTGGTTCTCATGAAAATCCCAGATGTTGCGCGCCGCCTTCTCCAGTGCGGCAATGACCTGACGATCGGCTGCCTTCACAGCACGAGCGATCGCATCCGGCGCGACATAGAAGCTATTCTTCTTCGCCCCATCAAAGCGTTCCGTGAACTCTGCGAGCGCCACGTCTCCCCGTTCGCGCACCTCGGCGATGATAGTCGCGACCTCCTCAGCCACATCCCCGCCAACCGTACCAAGGCGTCGCAGATACTCACGCGCTGGCTTTTCGCCACTTTCCAGATACTCGACCTTCATCTCATGCTTCCCTTCTTCTTGGGGGCTCTTTGCCCACAAGCGCCTTCAGGCGCTCTGCCAGTTCGTTGACCCGCGGATCGATGCGGACGCTTGAGGGGTTGCCAACAAAGCGTGCCGTTGAAGCCAGTACCTCATCGACAATGACGAGGTCGTTCTCGCGCAGGGTGGAACCAGATGCCGTGATGTCAACAACGCGGTCCGCCATACCGCACAGTGGCGCCAGCTCGACGTTGCCGTGCATCTTTACGATTTCGACCTGCACGCCGATGGAATCATAATACGAAGCGGCGATGCGCGGGTACTTCGTGGCAACTCTCATCACACCGAGGCGTCGATAGCTGTCTTCAGCGGCGCCGTGAGCCGCCGCTGGTTCCGCAACGACAAAGCGACAGCCCCCAAATCGCAGATCAGCAAGCTCCATGAGCTCAAGCTCGGCCTCCAGCAGCGAATCCTTGCCGCATATGCCGCAGTCGACGCCGCCGTAGGCCACGAAGACCGGTGCGTCGGTTGGTCGAACGATAAAGAAACTCACTCCCTCATTGTGGATGACGAGCTGTCGGCCGGGTTCGATAAGTCCTCGTGTATCGAGTCCTGCCTGCGTAAGCAAGTCGATGCTCTCTCGGTAAAGCGAGCCTTTTGGGACTGCTATTCGGAGGGGCTTTAATGTCCCTGAGACTCTGGGCTTTCTGGGTGTGCTGGGTTCTCTGGGTGTGCTGGGTTCTCTGGGCGCGCTGAAATCAAGCATCTTCTCGATCCTCCGTTTCGGTCGAAGGTGCAAAGTCCAGCGCAATCCGCAGGCCCTGGGCACGCAGAATCTGGGCTTCACGGAAGGCTTTTGCTGGATCATCGTCATCAATCGACAGTCGTCGCAGGTCAGCGCCTCCAAGGTTTGCCCTGTCAGCGCCTTCCTGCGTGAGGAGAGCATGCATCGCCCGTTCCAAGCCAAAGGCAAAACCGGCAGCAGGTGCATCAAGGCCAAAGTCGGCGAGCATCCGATCATAGCGTCCGCCACCGCCCAGACGCAGACCAAGACCGGGCGCATACGCCTCAAAGACCATACCCGTATAGTAATCAAAGTCGCTCATCACACTGAAGTCAAGCAAAACATGCGCGTGCGCCTCGCTCTGCTCAATGATCGCATAGCTGGTCGCGAGCTGCTCGAGCCCATCCATACAGTCGAGTCCATCAACAAGCTCTCTGCACTCCTCTATCGCCTCGCGCCCTCCACGAATACCGAAGATTCGGAGAAGAGCCGCCTGGTAATGCTTGGGCAGTCGAGGGTCGTCCACAAGCGTTTGGAGCGCTACGAGATCGCTTCGATGGCTGGCAGCAAGCACCGATGCACCCCACTCGGATGGCAGGTCGCCCACACGGATGCAGGCCGTGATCAGTTCGCGTAAAACCCCAACCGTGCAGAGTACGATCGTGTAGTCGCTCAGACCAGTGGCCGCCAAAGCCTCGGAGAAGAGGAGTACGACCTCTGCGTCGGCCGCGGCGCCTGTCTTGCCGATGAGTTCGGTTCCTATCTGGGTGAATTCCCGAGCCTGAGCGCGCAGGGATTCCTGTTCACGGAAGACCGACTGCGTGTAGCGAAAGCGCAGAGGACGCTCGCCAAGACGCTCGGCAAAGCCCCGGCGCGAAGCGACCAGTCGGGCGACCGGCAGGGTCACATCCGGCCTGAGTACCAGCAGTTTTCCATCGGAATCGATGAGTCGCAGAGCTTGATCTGATAAAGTTCCACCCAGCTCCAGAACCTCGCCAACCTCCAGAGTTGGCGTTTCGATGGGATCATAGCCCCACAGGGCAAGCCGCGCCTGCACGCAGGTGATGATCTCCTCGCGCCAACGCGCCTCGTCCGGCAAGACATCCTTGAATCCCCTCGGGGTGATCGGAATCATGGTGCTCCATTCACGCAAAGCTTTTTCTCATGATACTTTATCACACTATTGTAATAAAGTATCGGATCTTCTGCAAGCAGCGCGGCGCTCAGTGAACCCTTCTGGGCAGCAAAGAAGACGGCTCGCAATCCATCACCCATTCCCTGGCCACTGTCTGGCTGCCTCTTGATCGGCATTCATCTGGGTTGGTCGAGCCGTCTTCTGTATGCTGATGTTATACTCCCCTCAGGATGCCTTTGTCAACGGAGCGCGGAGGTCTTCCACATTGCGAAGCGGAGCAAACGGAGGACCCCGAGCAGGAGACACAGGAGACTTTGCGCAAGCGAGCGGGAGATCCCGAGCAGAAAATCACGGAGAGGAAGCGGTATGCATCATCGTCCCTTTGACTGGCGAGAAGCCTGGATCGCGCATAACCAACAACGGCCGGCTCCGGCCGATTCCAGGCTTTGGGACGAACGCGCCGAGGACTTTGGCCTGCGCAACGGCCCCTCCACCTATGCCCGGCGCTTCATCGAACTGCTGAACCCTTCACCTGGCGCAAGCATTCTGGATATTGGTTGCGGCAATGGGGCTTTGGCGCTCCCTCTGGCACGCGCAGGCCATGAGGTGCTTGCCGTCGACTTCTCACCAGGAATGCTTGAGGTTCTGGCTACGCGCCGCGACTCAGAGGGACTGTCTAACATCAGCACACGTCTGCTCAGCTGGGATGAGGATTGGTCTGCCGCAGGCATCGGCAGGAAGTGTGTGGATGTCGCTATCGCCTCACGTTCGACGATGGTTGCCGACCTGCATGAGGCCTTCTCCAAGATGAACCGTGTGGCATGCGAGCTGTGTGCCGTGACGATGACAAGCGAGTTTGGCCCGCGCAAAAAGACGCCCAAAAACGGCGCGGATGATAGTCGTAACACACATTCCAAGGAGCCCGCCGACTATATCTTCGGCGTGAATATCCTGCTGCAGATGGGTCTCTACCCTCGCCTTGACTACATCGATACCGAGCGCGAGGGCAGACTGGTCCGTTGGGCGTTTTTGAGTTGGAAAGCCTCATAGCTGAGGCCCTCAATATGATCGAGTTCCTGGAGAAAATCCTGGTTTGAGCTGTCGACGGTCATCGGCATCGGCGCTCGCAGATGCCCCCCTCCCGACTGCTCGACAAATAACACCACGGGCGAGCGCCCCGGATAGGTGCTCAAAGCCTGTTTGAGGCGATCGGAGAGCTGTGCGTTAAAGGCCCCCGAGGCAACGTGGAGCTCCAGTGTCGTGATCGCCTGACTGCTCGGTTTTTCGAGATCGAGACGGGCGACGCGTGAGACGATGATCTGCGAGCCACGATCACGCTTCTCAAATTTGGCAGTCAGATAGACCTTCGCATCCTCCTCGAGAAGACTGCCGTATTGTACGAAAGCCGTGGGAAACATGACCGCCTCGATGGAGCCCTCCATATCCTCCAAAACGAACTTGGCCATGCGCTTCCCCTCTTTTTTGGTGACCATCTGCGACAGGCTCGTTACCATACCCGCCAACCTGATCTCGCGATTCGTGGGTATGCTCGCGATGTCGTCGGCTACGTCGAGGACAACCTGTTCCAGCGCGTCTCCATCACCCTCTTCGCTCTCTTCGCCGCCGCTGCCGCCCGCAAAGACGCCGAGCGAAAACTCGCTGTGCTTCGCGAGCAGATCGGCGTATTCGCCCAGTGGGTGCCCCGAGACATAGATCTTGAGTATCTCCTTCTCAAAGTTGAGTTTCGTCTGAAGACTCCACTCCACACCATCTGCAGCTGGTATGTCTTCGATGCCGATATCAAAGCCCTCATCGGCCAGGGTGGCAAAGAGGTCAAGCTGGCCTCCCGCCTTGTCACGATGGCGCCTGGCAGCGACATCCATCAGGTTGTCCGCCTCGACAAAATGCCAGAGCTGCCGACGCGTGTAGCCGGTCGAATCGAAGGCGCCCGACTTTACCAGGGCCTCAACGACCTTCTTGTTGCAGTAGGTGTTATCGATGCGATAGACGAAATCGTGCAGCGAGGTAAAGGGGCCGCCTTGCTCGCGTTCGGCTATGATAGCGTCAGCTGCAAGGGCGCCTACGCCGCGGATTCCAGCCAAACCGAAACGAATACCCTCATCAATCGGCGTGAATTCCCGTCCCGAGGAATTGACGTCCGGGGCCATGACAGGAATGCCGCCGCGTCTGGTCTCCGCAATATAACGCACAAGAGTATCGGCGTTTCCCATGACCGAGGTCAAGAGGGCAGCCATGAACTCCATGTGGTAGTGCGCCTTGAGATAGGCTGTGCGCATGACGACGACCGCGTAGGCCGCCGAATGGCTTTTGTTGAAGGCATACTTTGCAAAACTCTCCGCATCGTCCCATATCGTGATCGCGGTTTGCTCAAAGTATCCGTTCTCGACGGCACCACGTGTCCAATCTTCTTTGAGCTGTAACATCAGGTCGATCTTCTTCTTGCCCATTGCCTTGCGCAATTGGTCAGACTTCCCCGCAGAAAACCCGCTCATCACCATCGAGACCTGCATGACCTGTTCCTGATAGACCATGGTGCCATAGGTCTCCTCCAGGATGGGCTTGAGGCGCTCGTCATAGTAACGCACCTTGCGAGGATTGGCGCGGCGTGCGATGAACTCCTCCAACATACCGGATTCGAGTGGCCCGGGACGATTGAGCGCGATGGCGGCGACCACATCGGAAAACTGCCGCGGCTTCATGCGGGCAAACAGGCGCACGTACAGGGGGCCTTCCACCTGAAACAATCCGGCCAGATTGCCCGTTCCCATCAGCTCAAAGGCTGCGGCGTCATCAAGCGGTATCTCGTCGGGTTTGATGTCGATTCCGTAGCGATCCTTTATCTGCTCGCAGGTAAGCGAGATCACCCGATGGTTGCGCAGGCCGAGGAAATCCATCTTCAGCAGACCCAGATCGGGCGTATAGTGTCCGTCATACTGCGTGATGATGCCCTTGTCCTTTTTGTCGCGCTTCAAGGGCAGATGATCGGCCAAGGGGTTTCTGCAGATGATGTGGGCGCAGGCATGTACCCCCTCCCCGCGCACCTGTCCCTCAATGGAGCGGGCGGCGTCGATGACTTCCCGGTAGTCGGGATTGTCTTTATAAGCGCGTTTCAGGTCGGGGTTTTTCTCCATCGCTTCATTAATGGTGATATTGAGTTCGTTGCCGATCATCTTGCAGAGGTCATCGCCGACCTTATACTCCTTACCAAGCACACGCGCGGCATCGCGGACGGCGTTTTTTGCCTGCAGCTTGCCAAAGGTGATGACTCCAGCAACATGATCCTCACCGTAGACCTCCTTGATGTGGTCGATGACGTCATCGCGACGATCATCGGAGAAGTCAACGTCGATATCGGGCATTTCGACGCGCTCTTCAGACAGGAAACGCTCAAAGAGCAGTCCGTTGGCCAAGGGGTCGAGATCGGTGATGCCAAGCGCATAGGAGACGATGGAGCCGGCAGCGGAACCTCGCCCGGGGCCGACGATGATGTCCTGAGATTTTGCCCAGTTGATGAACTCCTGGACGATGAGGAAGTAGGCGGGGAAACCCTGCTTGATGATAACGCCTGCCTCACGTTCGTAACGAGCCATGACTTCATCGCTCAGATCCGCACCATAGCGCCAGTGCAGCCCCTCGAGGCACTGCTTGCGAAAGAAGCTCTCCTCGGTCTCGCCTTCGGGCAGGGGAAAGCGTGGCAGGATCGGGTCGCGCTCAAGCTCAACAGTGCATCGAGCGGCGAGCTCGACGGTATTGTCACAGGCCTCGGGGAAATCGCGCATGACCTCACGCATCTCCTCTTCGGTCTTAAAGTAAAACTCGTCGCAGGGAAACTTGAGGCGTTCGGTATCGGCCAGCGTCTTACCTGTGCCGATGCACAGCAGGATATCCTGAGCCTTTGCGTCTTCTTTTTTCAGGTAGTGCAGATCATTGGTCGCGATGGTCTTGAGGTCCAGCTCGCCTGCCAGCTTCGCAAGTTGAATATTGAGCTCGTGTTGAGAAAGCCCATTGCGTGTAGTAATACCATGGTCCTGCAGCTCAATATAGAAGTCGCCGGGAGCAAAGAAGGAGGCCAGGCGCTGCGCCCACTTCACAGCCTCGTCGTATTGCCCCTGATCGATCATGACGGGGATGATGCCCTGGATGCAGGCGCTCGTGCCAATCAGGCCCTCACCGTAGCGCTCCAACATCGACAGCGATATCTGTGGCTTATAGTAAAAATGGTCTACGTTCGCTTCTGATATCAGGCGTACAAGATTGTGGTAGCCTTTATTGTCTTTGGCGAGCAGGAGAAGGTGGTAGCGATGCGGACTTCCACCCTCTTTGAGTGGCGGGTCTTCCAATACCATATAGGCCTCGCAGCCAAAGATCGGCTTGACCTCGATGCCCGTATCCCTCTTGACTTCCTCTACGGCCTTGGCGAGCTCCGGGACGCCACTCATCACACCGTGATCGGTGATGGCCACGGCTGGCATGCCCAGCTCGGCAGCGCGCTTGACCATATCGAGGATATGAGTTGCCCCATCGAGCAGCGAATATTCAGTGTGATTATGGAGGTGCACGAAAGCCATGGTTGTTTGCCTGTCCGTCCTGTTGCTCGTTCCGTATCGTCAGCGCCTGTTCGTCTTCTTGCCTATCCGTCTTGTTGCCCGCCCAGTACCATCTGTCCGTCCTGTTGCCTATTCGTCTTGTTGCCCGTCCAGTATCGCCAGCGCCTGTCGATAGCCGCCGGAGCCATGGTTCAGGCACTTGGAGACCCGCGCGATGGTCGTCGCCGAAGCACCCGTTGCCTCCTGCACCATGATATAGGGCGAACCCGCGTCGAGCATCACGGCCACCGTCAGGCGCTGCGCCATCTCATTTACCTCACGGATGGTGCAGAGGTCCTCCAGGAGGACGGCAAGCTGCTCGACATCCGTCGTCTGGGCAAAAATCCTATAGAGCCGCTGCAACTCGGCAGCCGACGCTTCCTTCATGCGCATTCTGTCCTTCTTTCCCGAGGCTCTCCGTCACACCCGCTTTTGAGCAGGCCATAGGTAATCGCGTCCACCAGAGCGTCCCAGGACGCCTCAATGACATTCTCGCTCACGCCGATGGTCTTCCAGCTTGTCTTACCGTCGCTGGTTTCGATCAGGGTGCGGATGACCGCATCCGTACCACTACTCTCATCGAGGACGCGCACCTTGTAATCCGACAGCTCAAAGGATTTCACCTGGGGATAAAAGCGCGTTATGGCTTCACGCAAGGCTGCGTCGAGGGCGTTGACCGGACCATTGCCTTCCGCGGTTGCGATATGACGCTCGCCGCCGACCCGCAACTTGATTGTTGCCTCGCTGGACTGGATGCCATCGGCGCGTCGTTCGGCGATAACCCGAAAACTCTCAAGGCCAAAGTAACTCACCTGCTCGCCCATCTGATCGCGCAGCAGCAGCTCAAGCGAGGCATCCGCGACCTCGTAGGAGTAACCCTTATCCTCTTTATTCTTTACGGTGTCAAGCAAGGCCTGCAAGGTCGCGCCTTCCTCAGGCAAGGGAAGCTCAAAATCTCCCGCTTTTGCTCTGAGTGCGGCTTTCCCGGCGAGCTCACTGACAACAATGTGGGAGAAATTGCCAACGCTGTGCGGGTCGATGTGCTCATAGGCACCATGCTCGCGCAAGGCTGCGCTGGCATGGAGGCCACCCTTATGAGAGAAGGCACTCGTTCCAACATAGGGCAGATGCGCATCAAAGGCGATGTTAAAGGTCTCGGCGACCGCATGCGCCGTCGGAGTCAGCAACTTGAGTCGTTCGGGTCCGATGAGGTCGTAGCCCAACTTGAGCTGCAGGTCGGCGATACAGGTCAGCAGATCGGCATTGCCAACACGCTCTCCGTAACCACAGATTGTGCCCTGCACCTGCGTAGCACCCGCCCGGACAGCTTCCAAGCTGTTCGCAACGCCGCAGCCGCTGTCATTATGGGCATGAATGCCGATGCGCACCTGTGACAATTTTGCCTGCTCAAGGGCGGCGACCGCCGCCGTAGTCGCCGCGTAAACCTCGTGCGGCAACATGCCGCCATTGGTGTCGCAGAGCACAAGCGTCTCGGCACCCGCCTGTGCGGCCACCAACAGAACTTCAAGCGCGTAGGCCGCATCTTCCCGGTAGCCATCAAAGAAGTGCTCGGCATCAAAGAAGACCCGCTTGCCCGCTCTCTTCAGGAAGGCGATCGAAGAAGAAACCATGCGCAGATTCTCCGCGCAGGTCGTCTCCAATACCTGTGCGACCTGGAGCGTCCACGCCTTGCCGACCAGAGCAACGATGGGAGCTGGACAGGCAGTCAGAAGGGCGAGGGACTCATCATGCTCAGCGTCGGCGTTCTTATGAAGCGTCGTCCCGAATGCGACCAGCGTCGCGTGACGCAAATCAAGCGAACACGCCTGCTCGAAGAACAGACGATCTCGGTGATTCGATGCTGGGTAACCTCCCTCAATGAAGTCGACCCCAAGCACATCGAGACGTGTGGCAAGGTATACCTTGTCCTCAACGGTCAGGCTTACTCCCTCTCGTTGCTGGCCGTCCCGAAGCGTCGTGTCATAGGTCTGGATCACACCACATCGAGCCATTCAGCGTATTCGGAAAGCCTGCCGGTGGCTGCCGCGAAGAAGCGCCCCTGCAGCTTGAGGGTGATGGGACCCGGCTTACCGATGGCGCGGTGATCGACGGAGTTAATGGGGGTCAGTTCGGCAGCGGTGCCCGTGAAGAAAACTTCGTCAGCCTGATACAGATCGGTGCGCACGAGCGATTTCTCAAGAACGGTATAGCCGAGGTCGCGGGCGATCTGCATGACCGAATCGCGGGTTAAACCCGCAAGGATGCCGTCGGACAGGGGGGGCGTTGCCACAATGCCATCACGCACCGTAAAGATATTCTCGCCAGAACCCTCGGCAACGTAGCCGAGTTCGTTGAGCAACACCGCCTCACCGTAGCCGTGATCCTGGGCTTCCATGTTTGCCAGGCCCGAATTGAGGTAGGACGCTGAGGATTTGATTGCACCCGGCGTGGCATTGACACTGCGCTGGCGCCACGAACTGATGCCGACCGCAATGCCCTCGGCCAGAGCGGTATCACCAAGATAGGCATCCCAGGGCCAGACGGCGATGGCCACATCGATGGGCGCCGAACGCGGATTTACACCAACCGCACCGTAGCCGCGATAGGCGATTGGGCGGATGTAGCAGCTGGCAAAGCCATTGCTCCTGATGGTCTCCAGAGCCGCCTCGACAAGCTCCTCGTGACGGTAGGGCAGCTCCATATTGATCATACGGGCCGAGGACAAAAAGCGTTTCATGTGGTCGCGCAGCCGAAAGACAGCCGACCCCGTCTCGGTCTGATAGCAACGGATGCCCTCAAAGACCGCCGTACCATAATGAAGGGCATGCGATAGGACGTGAGTCGTCGCCTCAGCCCAGGGTATGAGTGTGCCATTCTTCCAGATATACTTCGCTTCGACGATATCTGCCATGCTGTATTCCTCCTCAGAGTGCCTGAATGGATGGCTATTCTACGTCTTTCGTGTCGTCCGTGTCTTCTGTTGGCTGGTTGTCAGCGGGCTGGTCATCCGCCGATGGATCGTCAGCGGGCTGGTCGTCCGCGGGCTGCTCGTCAGTCGGCAAGTCGTCCGCGGGCTGCTCGTCCGCCGATGGATCAGCTGGTGCCTGGTCATCCACTGACAAGTCGTCCGTTGGCAGGTCATCCGTTGACTGCTCGTCCACGGATTCCTGCCATTGCCCAGCCTGCGGATGCCGGGTTTTGTGGGCGTACAGAAGAAAGGCAGCGCCAACAAGTAACATCGGTAGACTGAGCAACATGCCCATCGTCACCCAACCGGTCCCAAAAAGATAGCCGATCTGCGCGTCAGGCAGACGTACGAATTCCACCGCGATACGAAAAACACCGTAGCCAATCAGGAAGATGCCAAAGTAGCCGCCTCGGGGCAGCGGTGGCTTGCGCCTGCTGAGCAGATAGAGGATCACGAAGAGCACCACACCCTCAAGCAGAGCCTCGTAGAGCTGTGTAGGATGGCGCGCCACGAACCCAGCAGCCGGACTCTTGAAGACGACACCCCACGGAAGACTTGTCGGCGCGCCCCAAAGCTCTCCATTGATAAAGTTCGCAATACGCACGAGGCACAGACCGATAGGCGTGGTGATGGCGGCGATATCACCCAAGGTCAAAAGGGGCATTTTGATGAGACGCGCGGCGATAATCAAGCCCGTAGCCAGGCCGAGCAGCCCGCCGTGAAAGGACATGCCGCCTTCACGGATCGCAAATATATCGAGGGGATGCGCAAGATAGTAGTCCAGGTTATAGAAGAGTACATAGCCAAGACGTCCACCAATGACCGCTCCGAGCATACAGGCGATGACGATCGTCAAGAGACTGTCAAGGCTCACACGTATCTGCCAGCGACGGCACAGGGACGGGACGAGGAGCGCGGCCAGCGCAAAACCGGCGATCCAGGCAAGTCCGTACCATTGGATCTCCACGCCTCCGATGGTAAACGCCGTTGAATCAAGACTATGGTATAAGCTATCGAGCATGAAGATCAGCCGTCCCTCTTCTCGCGATGGAAACCCGAGTCGATCTCCTCGATCGCCTCGTCCACCGTGTCGACCTTCTCCAGCTGACGCTTAAAATACTCCAGCTGCGCTTTGTATTCAGGATTGCCAAGGTTTAAGGGGTAGATGAGATGAAATCCCTCAGGCGCCTCATCGACGATAAGGTGTGAGGTATAGCTGATCGAAGGCTTTGCCGCCGTATCGGTTTGCAGAGATACTGATTGCTCCGCAAGACGCTTACTTGCCGCCCGGTACTGGGCGGGTGTCAGGCGCATCGTCACAGCAAG
>JAIRXA010000112.1 GCA_031268525.1 Coriobacteriales bacterium
ACTTTGAGGATGGCCGCCTCAAGGACGAATTCTCAGCCGAAGCCTTCGACAAGCTGTCCGCCGATGAACGCAGTCGGAGAGGCTTGCGCGAGTCATCCCTACACACGCTGTTTAGCCAGCCAGTATCTTCTGCGCAGCCAGAGCCGTCCCGGCAAGCAGTATCTTCTGCGCAGCCAGAACGATTCTGCCAGATCGAACAAGCCGACCAACGCGCCCCTGCCGTTGTGCGCGCAGAGGGACTCAGGTGCTCCTATGGAAAGCGAACCGCACTCACCATCGAGAGTCTTGAGATACAAAAGGGCGAGGTCGTGGCGCTCATCGGCGCGAACGGGGCGGGCAAGTCAACACTGGCACACTGCCTGTGCGGTACCAGAAAGCACGAAGGCAGGGTGTCGGTTGGCGGGGAGGTAGTGAAGAGGCGGCGCAGACTCAACATGAGCTCTATGGTCATGCAGGATGTCAACCACCAACTTTTCACGGAGAGCGTGCGTGACGAGCTGCTGCTTTCTGGGAGACGAGGCAGGGATGCTGTAAAGCGCAGCGGGGACGTCGTAAAGAGCAGCAGAGGCGCTCAGGAAAGCGAAGGCCCGGCAGATGAGGTGGATACGCAGACCGTAACGAATGCGGATGACGTGCCGTGCGTGCAGGATACAGGGAATACGACAGATGAGGCAGATACCCTTCTCTCTCGTCTCGGCCTTACGGCCTATGCCGAACATCATCCCCTGTCGCTTTCGGGCGGGCAGAAACAGCGTGTGGCAATTGCCGCCGCACTGAGCGCACACAAGCGCCTCCTGTTTTTTGACGAGCCCACCTCAGGACTTGACCATACCGGTCTGCGGCAGTTCTGCGGTCTCATAGAAACCCTTGGCCCCGACGTGCACGCAACGATAATCATCACCCACGACCTCGAGCTTATCGCTGGCTGCTGTACCTCGGTACTGCGCCTCGAGGAGGGCAGGGTGGCCGAACAGTATCCCTTGGACGAGACGGGACGAAAACGACTCATGGATTGGGGAGGACAGATGATGCAGGAAAACAGAGAGCTGTCGGGTACAGAAACACAGGGTGCACAGGGTACGCAGCTTGCGTCAGACGCGGCAACAGAGCCGGGTACGCAGACTGAGCCGGACACGACCACAGCGTCGGGCACGCAGGCTGAGCCGGGCACGGCAACAGAGCCGGACACGACCACAGAGCCGGGCCCCACTACCGCAGAAAAACCCCCGGACTTCGGGCGCCTTATGCAGTTTGCCATGCTTAAGAAGGGGCTCTCCTTAAGCTCGGTCATTTTGGCGGCCCTCGCCGGCCTGTGCGGCTTTGTCCCCTTCATCGCCATTTACGGGCTCATAAACGAACTCGTCATACTCTATCCCGACTTTGCCGCCGCAGACTCAGGGCTGCTCATGCGTTGGGGTTGGCTGGCACTCGGCGGCATCGCGGGCAATATCGTGCTGTACTTTCTGGCGCTCTGTTTCTCACACATTGCCGCTTTTGGAACGATCTACCAGCTCAAAATAGAATTTGCGAGCCACCTCGCCAAGCTACCGCTGGGCTTTCATGTGCAGATGGGCAGCGGACGTCTCCGTAAGGTGATGGATGAGAATATCGAGAAAATCGAGGGTTTCATCGCCCATCAGCTGCCCGACATCGTAGCCGGTGTGGTCGCGCCCCTTGCGATGATCGTCATACTGCTCGTTGTTGACTGGCGCTTTGGGCTTGCGTCGATGCTCGGCATTGCCTGTGCATTTGCCGTTCAGGCCCGGGCCTATGGCGGTACCAAGGTTCAGAAGATGGCACGCATATACCAGACATCGCTGGAAGAGATGAGCAACGCCACCGTCGAATACGTGCGCGGCATATCGGTGGTCAAGGCATTCCATCAGACTGCCTACTCCTTTACGCGTCTGCGCGAAACGATACGCACCTACACCGACTTCGTCATCCCCTACACGCTGAGCTTTGAGAAGCCCATGTCACTGTTCGTCACACTGGTCAACAACATCTATCTGTTCGTCGTACCCCTCGGCATCATCATCGGCCTCCTCTCGCCCAATGGAGCGGACTTTGCCGCCCACTTCCTGTTCTATCTCGTATTTGTGCCCTGCATCGCCTCGGTCATGATGAAACTCCTCTATGTAGCTACCAACTTCATTCAGATATCGAGCGGGGTCGCGGCTATGGACGCCATCCTCTCTCAGCCCGTACTCCCCGAGTCCCCTGCGCCACTGCCGATAAGCGAGCGGCACGACATCGTGTTTGAGGAAGTGCGATTCTCGTACCAATCCAAGACGGAGGACGGAAACACTCAGGCGGGAGGCGGTAGCGCCAGTGGTAGCGCCAGTGGCAGCGCCAATAGCGGTGGCAGCACCAGCGGCGGTGGCAGCGGGGGGCGGGCAGGTCGAGACAGTGTAGCTGAGGCGGAGGCGGAGCAGTCTGTTGAAGCCTTGAGCGGTGTGAGCTTTACAGCGAGAGAAGGTGAGGTAACCGCCCTCGTGGGTCCATCCGGCTCGGGCAAGACGACCATAGCGCATCTCATACCGCGCTTCTTTGACGTTTCTGACGGACACATCCTGCTCGGAGGCATTGACGTCCGCGACCTCGCACTCGAACAACTGATGAATCAGGTGAGTTTTGTGTTTCAGGACGTCTACCTCTTTAAGCAGAGCGTGCGCGACAACATCAGGATGGCGGCGCCTGAAGCGAGTGATGAACAGGTCGAGGCTGCCGCACGTGCCGCACAGTGTCACGGGTTTATCGAGCGCCTCCCGCAGGGCTATGACACGATCATAGGCGCAGATGGCGTACACCTGTCCGGTGGCGAACAGCAGCGTATTGCCCTCGCGCGCGCCATCATCAAAGACGCACCCGTGGTTGTTTTAGATGAGGCAACCGCCTTTGCGGACCCGGAAAACGAACACCTCATCCAGCAGGCCTTCGAGGTGCTTATGCGAGGCAAGACCGTGGTCATGATAGCGCATCGTCTCTCCACCGTTACCGGCGCCGACAGGATACTGGTGGTAGACAAGGGGCAGATAGTCGAGGAGGGACGGCATGAGGAATTGCTTGCCAGAAAGGGGAGATACGCCACGATGTGGAATACCTACGAGAAGACCGTGAGCTGGACCATGACGGGCGAGGAAGAAAAGGAGGCGTGCCATGTCTGAGAGTAAGCGCATTCCTCACGATGCCGCTGCCACCGATGCCGCCGCCACCCCCGCAGCCACCACCCCCAGCGCCGCGGCCGCCGGCACCCCCGCAGCCACCACCCCCAG
Source organism: Coriobacteriales bacterium (assembly GCA_031268525.1). Lineage (GTDB taxonomy): Bacteria > Actinomycetota > Coriobacteriia > Coriobacteriales > UBA8131 > JAIRXA01. The sequence continues at coordinate 3,276 of JAIRXA010000112.1, forward strand.
CGCCGCTGCCACCGATGCCGCCGCCACCTTCCCCAGCGCTGCCACCACCGACGATGCCACTGCCACCAACACCTCCCCCACCCCCTCGCCTTCCCAACCCCGGCTCCAGCGCGCTCTCATGCTCAGCGACAAGGGCTACCGCGACCTCAAGCGCGCCATCTTTGCCTGCACACTCACGAACTTTTCTCTCATGTTGCCCTTTGCCGTCACCATTCTCATCATCGCTGAACTTGCCAGCGCCCTTACGGGCGGAGGATTAGACTGGGGCAGGCTCTGGCTGCTCTTTGGCGCTGGTGTGCTCTCGGCAGTCGTGGTCTTCTTTGCCAACACCAATGATTATCGTAAGACCTATGTCACCTCATACCTCGAGACCGCAAACACTCGTATTACGGTAGCGGAGCGCATCCGCAGGCTGCCCATGAGTGTCTTCAACTCGCGCGACCTGACGGATCTCACCACCTCCATCATGGGCGACGTGGCAACCACCGAACATGTGCTGAGCCACATCCTGCCTCAACTGGCAGCAAATGCCATCTCCATTACGCTCATCAGCATACTCCTGGGCTTCTTTGACTGGCGTCTCGCCCTGAGCATCTATGCCACACTCCCCCTCTCCTTTGCCATCATAGTGCTCAGCTACCGCCTTCAGACCAGGCTGGGCAAACGCCAGCTCAGCGCCAAAATGAAGGCGGCGGGACAGATACAGGAATACCTCGACGGCATCAAGGTGCTCAAGGCCTGCAACCTCACCGGCGCACGCTTCAAGGTGCTTGACGACGCTCTGCTCGCGCTGAAGCGCATTGCAATCCGTTTTGAGCTGGGCGTGGGTGTCTTCATTACGGGCTCGCAGGCTGTCCTGCAGGCGGGCGTGGGCCTCACGGTCTTCGTAGGCACCTTCCTGATCATCAACCAGAACATCGAATTCATCCCCCTGATGATGTTTCTGGTCATGGTCACGCGCATCTACGGCCCCAGCCTCACTGAGCTCACCCTCCTGCCCGAGCTCCTCTACAACGCCATCGTCGTGGGGCGTACCCGCGCCCTGATGGCCATACCCGTCATGGAGGGAGCGGATACGGGCAGTCTGGGCGATCTCACCATACGATTTGAGCATGTCGATTTCAGATACAAGAAAGATGGAGAGAAGGCTGTGGACGACCTCACTCTGACGATACCTCCGGGACAGATAACGGCACTCGTGGGGCCCTCCGGTTCCGGCAAGTCCACCGTATCGCGCCTCATGGCGCGCTTCTGGGACGTCGATACCGGACGCGTGACCATTGGTGGGCGCAATGTAGCCGACCTCGACCCCGAATATCTCATGAGCTTCATGTCCTTCGTGTTCCAGGATGTTGTCCTCTTCAACGACACGGTCATGAACAACATCAGGATAGGAAAGATGGATGCCACCGAAGACGAGGTAATGGCCGCCGCCTGTGCAGCCTGTTGCGACGAGTTCGTCTCAGCGCTCCCTCAGGGCTATGACACTCTGCTCGGCGAGAATGGCGCCACGCTCTCCGGCGGCGAGCGCCAGCGCATCTCCATAGCGCGAGCCCTGCTCAAAGACGCGCCTATTGTGCTTCTGGACGAAGCCACCGCCTCGCTCGATCCAGAAAACGAGATGCTCATTCAACAGGCGATCACGCACCTGATAGCAGGTAAGACCGTAGTTGTCATTGCGCATAGGCTGCGCACCATCAAAGGCTGTCCCAAAATTGTCGTCCTCGACCGGGGCAGACTTGCCCAGGAGGGTACCCATGAGGAGCTCATGCAGAGTGAAGGACTCTATCATCGCCTCTACACCATCCAGCAGCAGGCTCAAAGCTGGAGCGTGAGACCTTGAGCGTCTTGACCCACACGGCTGGAGCGTGAGACCTTGAGCGTCTTGGCCCACACGGGAAGTCGGATCATTGAAGGAGCAACTCACCCAGTAGGTGATTATTGAGCGAAAAGCTCGTCCAGTAGGAGGTATAGGGCATCGGGAGGTATGAGGAGGTATGAGGATGGTATACGAACACGGGAATCTCTGTAAAAATCTCCCTTTCCGCTACAGCTTGTTATGCTAATCTGAGCAAGGCACAATTTATGGTGCTTTCGTCCTGTTTTAGCTGGTTTAAACGCTCGGTGAAGGGGAAGGTGCATCATGGGGATGTTCAGCTGGAAATTGCATGGCGACGGTGTACGCGTAAAGCCAGGCGAGGTGATTGCGCCTGACGAGCGCCTGAACTGGCTTTATACCACCGGCATTGGCCTGCAGCATATTGTGGCGATGTTCGGCGCGACTTTCCTTGTCCCCATCATAACCGGCTTTCCACCCTCGACTACGCTGTTCTTCTCAGCGATTTCTACGATGCTCTTCCTGCTCATCACGCGCAACAAACTGCCAAGCTACCTGGGTTCCTCCTTCGCTTTCCTCGCACCGATCAGTGCGGCGATGAGCATGGAGCACGGCGGCATGGGAGTGGCTATCTTTGGCATCCTGTGCACCGGCGTGCTGTTGGCGGTCGTCGGCCTCATCGTCATGCAGGTCGGCGCTGGCTGGGTCAATCGCCTCATGCCTCCCGTTGTCACCGGTGCAATCGTTGCACTCATCGGTTTTAATCTGGCGCCAACCGCAGTCTCCAACTTCATGGCATCCCCTGTCACGGCACTCGTGACCTTCTGCTCCGTAGTGCTCTTTCAGGCGCTCGGGAAGGGCGTTTTCGGACGCCTCTCAATCCTCTTCGGCGTACTCATCGGCTATGCCTGCGCGGTCGTGCGCGGCGAGGTTGACTTCTCGGCGATCAACCAGGCAACCTGGGTCGGACTGCCTGCCTTCACCCTGCCTGTGCCGAATTTCTCCATCCTGTTGATGTTTTTGCCTGTCGTGTTGGTATTGGTGGCGGAAAACATCGGACACGTGAAGTCTGTAGCGGCAATGACCGGGAGGAACCTCGATAAAAGCATCGGCCGCGCGCTGTTCTCAGACGGCCTTGGCACAATGCTCGCTGGCATCGGCGGCGGCTCGGGAACCACGACCTACGCAGAGAACATCGGCGTCATGGCAGCCACGCGGGTCTACTCGACGGCGGCCTACTGGGTTGCGGGCATCGGCGCTCTGCTGCTGTCTCTGATCCCCAAGTTCGGTGCAGCGGTTGCCACGGTGCCCTCCGGTGTGCTCGGCGGCGTGTGCGTCCTGCTCTATGGCATGATCGGTATGCTCGGTGTGCGTATCTGGGTGGAGAACCGCGTGGACTTTGCCAAGCCGATCAACATGATCACCGGCTCCGTACCGCTCGTACTCGGCATTGCAAACTTCACCTACACCTTCGGCGGAACCACGGCAGCAGATGGCAGCATCAGCGGTGGCGTGACCATTGGCGGCATCGCCTGGGGCTCGGTCATCGCTATCGTGCTCTTCCATCTGGTAAAGGGCTTACATAGGTTGCGCGGTATTGAGGTCAACGACAATCCGGCGCCCGACACAACTGGCGCCTCGCTCGCACAGATGCCAGATCGAGAAACTCTGATGGCAGAGGGCATGATGAGTAACACACCAAGTTCAATACGCGGAGTCACCTTTATTGTTCTGGGAGTTGTCATCTTTATTGTCTGTTCAATCATTCAGGCAATGGGTGGCTCGCATATGTTTGCAGGCAGCTATATCCAGCCAGATAACATGATCCTTGATCTGCTGATGCAGGTAACCTGGTGGCCAGGATGGCTGGCTACCATCGGCTGTATTGGATATGGCGGATGGCAGTTGTTCTCTGCGAAAAAGAAGTAGGACAAAAGCAGCCAAGCAGAGGATCAGGCGGGTATCTGGGCGTATCTCTGTTTGATTCCGCCAGTTCACATCACCCGATGTGAACTGGCGACTCTGTTTGCACGCTTCCCGACCTACAGATAGATATATCCTGTCAGGCGATACTGACTTTATATCTAAAAACGCCACTTTCCAGGCACCCAAAGGGTCGATGGCATCACTGCTCCCGACTGGCAGTTAAGTCTCCGCCTGCTCAATACCCTGACAAAAAGGGGTGGAGCGCCAACGTCGACCACGTCGAAGGCAGCATCGAAAACGTCATGGACCTGCCCTGGCACAGGCTGGGACTGGGTAGCTCTGTGCGAGGCGAGTAGGCGCGGGTGTACAGGGAGACGGTTCGAAACCACCGTGTCAGGGGGACGTATAATTTGACACACTCATTCCAAGTGTGTCAAATTATACGTCCACCTGACACAATTAGCGCGTTATTTTCATTGTGGTAAAATACAGCTTGCCAAATCTACATGCGGATTCTCATTCCGTCTATTTCAGTATATCCAACTTGAAGGGCATCAGCCCAGCAAGAATATACTAAATTCTTTGTAGGTTTGGCGACTGTGGGTTGATTCCCTTCATCCTGTCGCCGGTTATCCTTTCCCACGACAATTTAGAAGGCATCGCTCATCAGCCTGAGTATCTGCAGGGTGTTGCTCGTTGGGCGAGGGAGGTGAGCAATGATGGAGTTGCCAAAGATCAAAGAGGTTAAGCGCTTTAATGACGTGAGCATTTCTGAGCACGACCGTAAACGAGCCTATGCAGCAGAGAGCATAGGGCCTCAATATTCAAGCAAGGGTTGTAGCTGTTCGAATTTTTTGGGTGCGACAACCTCGCATGGGTGTTGCTACTGAAGAAGTGGCGAAGCGGCCGATTTTCCGGGCTCGAATGATAAATTCGGCCGCTTCGAACTCCTTGTCGTTGCAACGACAAACAAAGGGCTAACTATGAAGACAAACCCAGCATTTGTCCTGCGGCACGTAGGGACAGTCCATCTGTTGATACCTGCCCGCAAGAACGATGTTACACAAAGTTATCTCTCACTCAACGAGATGGCTGCGTGGACTTGGCAAAACACCTGTAACTTCAATAGTTTGGAGAGCTTGGTTACCGCTGTGGTTGAACATTTCCAGCTTAACAAGAAAGACGAGAGAGAGCAGATTGAAGAATTCTGCAACTCTCTTGTCTCCGTATTGCCTCAAAATAAAAAGTACTTGAAATACCATTCGTTGCCTCAGAAATAAATGTACTTGAAAGGTCTGCCTTCTCTCCTTTCATCTCTGAGGTTTACCCTACAACTATACC
>JAIRXA010000124.1 GCA_031268525.1 Coriobacteriales bacterium
GTGAGCAGCAGGCGATCGATGAGGCTTTCCTCGGTGCCCTTCTTGCGCGCCGCCGTGACATCGAGGGCATTTTCCTCAAGCAGGTAGGGTGTCTGTGCCTGCAAGGCATCGGCCATCGCCAGCAGCGCCCGATTGCGCGCTGTCGCGTCGAGACGCGCAAGCAGCGATGCCGCCGTACGGGCCTGCCGTGCCTTGGTAAGAACCTCGCTCATGTCGTTCTCCCCCCTTACCTTCCGTCCATCGCTTGGGACCTCACTAGAATATCACCAGCTCGTCGCGGTGTATGACCTCGCAGTCAGCTCGGTGCGCAAGAAGCTCGTCATCGGCGATTTCTGACATCTTACGACCCGCCGCATGAACAAGTTCTGTGGAAGAATAACCACTCAGGCCCCGCCCGATGAGAAAGCCATCCAGAGTCCGAATGTCAAGGACGCTTCGGGGCACAAAATCACCCTCCACGCGAGCGACGCCCACGGCGAGCAGTGAGCTTCCCTGTTCGCGCAGGGCGCGCACGGCGCCGTCGTCGATGAAGACCGTACCTCGCACAGTACCCGAAAGCGCAAGCCAGAGTTTCCTGGCGGTCGTCTGATGACGAGCACCCTCCTGTGCGAAGAGGGTCCCTACCGATTTGCCCGAAGCCGCGTCGATGAGCGCATCGGATCGGTGTCCCTCACAGATAACCATCGGAATGTCGGCGGCCATCAGCATCCTTGCTGCTTCAATCTTTGTTGCCATACCGCCACTGCCCCGTGCCGTACCCGCCTCCCCAGCCGCCTTGACGATTTCCTCGGTGAAGGCAGCGATCTCCTCCAAAAGCAGCGCGTCCTCGTCAAGCCGCGGGTCGGCCGTATAGAGACCCCTGATGTCACTGAGAAGTACCACAAGGTCGGCCTTTACGAGAATCGCGACCTGAGCAGCAAGGGTATCGTTATCGCCAAAACGGATTTCGTCGATAGCCACGCTGTCATTCTCGTTTATCAAAGGCACAACGCCTAACTCCAACAGACGCTCCAAAGTGTCGCGTGCATGCAGGTAGGCCTCGCGATTTTCTATACCATAGCGTGTGAGCAGTATCTGTCCAATGGTGATCCCCCTGCGCTCAAAAGCGCTCGCATAAGAACGCGTCAACGCGAGCTGACCAACGGCGGCGGCAGCCTGCAGGCTTGGAATGTTCTCAGAGGGGCGGGGACCAAGGCCGAGAACATCGAGACCGGCGGTGATGGCCGCCGAGGTGACGATCAATGCCTGTGACCCACGCGCACGCACTGCGGCGACCTGACGCGCGAGATCGTCGACGAAGGGCTCGTCAAGCCTGCCCTGCTCATCGGTAAGCGTCGAGGAGCCGATCTTGATGACGATACGATGTGCAATTCTCTCTGACATCATTCCTCGTATCCCTTAGGGATGTTCCGCGTGTTCGAGCGCGCTCTCAAAGGCGAAGGCGCGTCCCAGAATGCGTATCTCGTCACCGTTGCGCGCACCAGCCTCAATCAGAGCCTTCTCAACCCCTCGCCGCTCCAGACGGTGCTGCAGATAGGCGATGGCTTCCTCGTTGTCCCATTCGGTCTGAATGACCATGCGCTCGACCGCCTTACCGGCGACGCTGAAGACGCCGCCGCCGAGGTTGTGGACTGCGAAAGCACGGTCGCGCTCCTGACGGCGCAACTCCCAGACCTGATCGTAGTGCACCGCGGCCACATCGAGGACTTCGGCCGCAGCGGTACGCAGCTCAAAGACGCGCTCGGCGGTCGCAGCAATCAGGGCGTCGATGCCCTGACCAGTCACTGCCGACACACCAAAGACTTCCGGTTCAAGGAAATCATCAGAGAATTCATCGCCACCGGCGCGCGCCAGGGCTTCTTCTCGAGCAGCATGACGTACGCGGTCAACAAGGCCTTCGGTATCCGGCAGATCGATCTTGTTCACGACGATGAACTGCGGACGTAGGGCAAGATCGGTGGCATAGCGAGCCAACTCTTCGTTGATGGTACGGTAATCTTCAATCGGATCGCGTCCCTCCCAAGAGCCTGAGGCGTCAATGACGTGCAGGATCAGCGCCGTACGCTCGATATGGCGCAGGAACTCATGACCAAGCCCCTTGCCCGCCGCGGCGCCCTCGATCAGCCCGGGAACATCAGCGACCACAAAGCTGTGGTCCCCGGTGCGCACCATGCCGAGATTGGGCACCAGCGTGGTGAAGGGATAGTCGGCGATCTTGGGGCGTGCGGCACTCATGCGCGCGATCAGAGAGGACTTACCCACCGACGGCATCCCCACCAGGGCTGCGTCGGCCATCAGCTTCATCTCCAGCTCGATCCAGCGCTCCTCGGCAGGTTCTCCCAGCTCGGCGAAGGCCGGAGCGCGACGCGTAGCGGTCACAAAATGGATGTTGCCGCGACCTCCAGCACCACCCTGCGCCACAATGACGCGCTCGCCCTGATGACACAGATCGGCGATCAGGTCGCCCGTCTCGCGCGCCTCCTCGTCATACTCGCGCACCTGAGTACCCAGCGGCACCCTGAGCAGGAGGTCATTGCCGGTAGCCCCATGCATCCGCGAGCCCCTGCCATGTATACCACGTGTCGCCTTGAAGTGATGCTTGAAACGATAGTCGATCAGCGAGGAGACGCTTTGGTCGGCTTCCAGAATGACATTACCGCCGCGCCCGCCGTCGCCGCCATCAGGTCCACCCTTTGGCACGTGAGCCTCACGGCGAAAGGACATGCAGCCCGCACCCCCGTCACCGGCCTTCACATGGATATGCACCTGATCTATGAACATCTCACATCCAAAACTCTCCGTACGCCGATACGCCGCATAGATACGCGAAAACCCTCCGTCATCCGTGTTGACAGAGGGCTCACATCCCGCATGACGTGTTCGCGAAAAAGACCCTCAGGCCCTCACAGGTCGTACGTGCACCTTGCGCTTATCGCCCTTCGTGAACTCAAGGATACCATCTTGTAAGGCAAAGAGTGTGTCATCGCTGCCACGACCAACATTCTCGCCGGGATGAATATGAGTGCCATGCTGGCGCACGATGATATTGCCTGTATGCACCAATTCTCCAGCAAAACGCTTCACACCGAGGCGCTGTGCGTGGCTGTCGCGACCGTTACGCGAGGACCCAAGTCCCTTCTTATGTGCCATCTTTCAAACTCCCTATCCGTGGATACGACCGGGTTACTCCGCGGCCTTCTCTTCTGCATCGGCCTTCTTGGCCGCAGGTTTTCTGGTGGCTGGCTTTTTTGCAGCGGCGGGCTTCGCTTCTGCTTCATCGCTGGCGGCAGTCTTCTTTGTCACAGGCTTCCTGCTTGCTGAAGCCGTGTCTTCTCCCGCCTCCACCTTTTTCGCGGTAGCCTTGCGAACTGTGACGGGCTTCTTGTCCTCGGCCTTCTCGGTGTCCTTGACGACAGGCTTCTCGGCCTTCGCGGGCTTCTCGTCCGTCTTGACGGCGGACTTCTTCGCCGATTTCTCAGCTTTTGGAGCCACACCACTCAGGCTGATATCAAGCACCTGAAGTCGGGTGAGTTCCTGGCGATGGCCGCGCAGACGCTTGTAACCCTTACGCTTCTTGAACTTGAAGACAAGGGCCTTCTCGCCTCTGAAATGCTCGAGGACCTCAGCGAAGACTCTGGCCTTCGCAAGCTTGTCAGAATCGACGGTGATCTGCGAGCCATCAGCGAGAAAGATCACCTTTAACTCGACGGTCTTACCCGGCTCGACATCAAGCTTCTCGACCGCGAGAATATCGCCCTGAGCGACCTTGAACTGCTTTCCTCCGGTGGCAACGATTGCGTACATCACGATACCCTTCGTTATCTGTTATCCCATTTATGCGCAAACCATTACTTTAACAGTGAAAACACCCAACGTCAACGAAGGATGTCACGGAATAGCCGCATCTTCGTCCTGAAGGGCATCGGGAGCGACATCCGACAAGGCATCCTCGCCCGTATCTGCGACAGCTCCTGGCCCAAAGCCCAGGGAAGCGTCTTGGTTGGGTCTGGCTCGGTTAAAGCCCAGGGTGCTGGAACCCATGCTCTCGATATCGATGCTGGAGGCGTCGATAAGGCTTGCGCCATCGGCTGCCTGAGCCTCACTGGTCGCGGGTATCGTCCCTGCGAGCTGTCCCTTGATGCTCTCGGCGCGCAAAAGACAAAACTCATGCAGGGCCGTACTTGCAGTCTCAAAGGCCTCGTAGGTACAAAATGCCGTGGGGTCTCTTTGCACGTAGGGCGCAATGAGAGCAAGCGTATCGGCATAGAAAGTGGCGAACTCTGCACTCTCGAGGTATTCGACAAGAATCCCGAGCTCATCGTGATAGGCGGCGAGATAGTGCTCATCGCTGAAAATCCAGGCGATCATCGGCTTATCCTCGATCTCGCCGGAAAGCATGGGGGAATCGATGGGATAGTTAACCAGCGTGGTCGCGGTGTCCAGTGTGCTGGTGGCTGTGTTGCCCTGCGCAAATCCGCCCATACCCCCCATACCACCCATGCCGCCGAAAGCGAGATTGTAATCCCAGGCGATCATCGAGAGCTGTCCGTCATCCTCATACAGGTAATAATTATGAGTCAGAGAACCGGTATAGCTGTCGGAATTGAGCACGAAATCATGCACCGCGAAGTAACTGATGACCTCATCAACATTGACGGTCTCGGCGATATCCTCCTGCGCGTTGAGCCTGCGCAGCGCCTCGATGAAGCGGCTTTTGTCTGCGGCACTTATCGTTGATTTGGCGCTGTCAAAGATCGCGGCATAGCTGTCGGGGTCGTCATCGGTGTAGATGAGAGAGGTGGCGCTACTCCCGCCAGCCATGCCACCAGCCATGCCGCCACCCGGAAATTCACCTGCCCCGATATCGACCGGATCACCCTCGGGCAGAGGGAACGCACCCTGTGGCATATTCTCGAAATCGGGCATCTCCCCGTCGCCGGGAGGGGTCATGCCTTCGGGCATCTCTCCACCTTCGGGAGGGGTCATGCCTTCGGGTAGTGCAGCCCCACCTTCGGGCATCGTCGTCTCCTCGGGAAGTCCCCTCCCCCCGGGCATAAAGCCTCCGCCCCGAGACGCCCCATCCTCAGGCAGAGCATCGCCTTCGGGAAAAATCGCATCGCCTGCAAATGTGCCCTCAACGCCCGCGGCACCTTCAGCACCTTCAACGCCCTCAACGCCCGCGGCGCCCATGCCACCGCCGAATCCGCCCATACCTCCAGCCATATCCATGGTGTCCGGCTTGTAGAGCGTCCCGCTCAGACTGTCGGATACCCGTTGCGTGAAGGATTCCTCCACGCTTTCGACGGCCAGATACAAACCCCAGTCCTCGCCGTTGACCGTCACCCAGATGTAGCTGGACAGCGGCGCCCAGGCCCCCATTTCATTCATCAGGTGATAGCTGAGGTAATCCTTCAGATAGGTGTTGTCCTGAGCGATATTGTTCAAGACAAGTTTGTCGAGGCCCAGATAGCTCCGGCCATCCACATAGTGGTCAAACTCAAGCTTAAAGCTGTAGCGCTCCGAATCGGAGTTCGCAATGGAGGAAAGTGACGAATTGCCCTTGGGCCGGATACCAACACCACCAACCTTTGATCCATCGACAACAACATCAACAAGAATGTACTCCTCATTCTGAGCGTTATCGAGCATCTCCTGCCAATCGTCTTCGTCAACACGGATATCGATGGTGTGGACGATATCGGTCGCGAAGAGACTGTCAACATAGCGCAGAGGATCATCGCGAGTGATGAATCCGCTGGCATAGGCACTGCCAAGGGCGCCAAGCAAGACCAGCATGACCAGTACGGCCAGCAGGACCATCAGGTTGGTGAAGCGATTGCGTACCATGCCGCACCCCTAACCGAGGTAGTCGCCGTTGTAACTGACCAGAATAACCTGCCGCATACCTGCCAGAGCCTTCAGGGAGCCCAGGAAGGTCGTATCCTCCTTGCGCAGGCGCACCTCGTAATTCAGTTCTATGGAGCTGTCATTCACGGTCTTGCCCTTGATGGCCGACTTCACGACCCCCTCGGAGATCAGTTGATGGGCTTGAGATTCTACGGTCTCATCCGTGCAGGTAAGCACCAGGAGATAGGGCTTATCGTTGGTTTTACGGTTGACGAAGACAAGCAGCATTCCGCCAATCACCAGACTTCCGAGTATGGCAAGGGGGATCATGCCCGCCGCCAGAACGATCCCGGCCGCAATCGCCCAAAAGAGGAAGGCGATGTCGAGCGGTTCTTTGATGGCAGTACGAAAGCGTACGATGGACAGGGCACCGACCATGCCGAGCGAAAGCACGACATTGCTCGAGACTGCAAGGATGACCAGAGTCGATATCATGGTCAGGGCAACAAGGGTGACACTGAAACTCGAAGAATACATCACGCCGGTAAAGGTCTTTTTGTAGATGAAGAAGATGAAGACACCGATACAGAGGGCCAGCACCAGTGCGATAACCATGTCAAGGATGCTCACGCTGGTGAAATTATCGAGAAAATTTGAGGTGAAGATGTCATTGAAGGTCATGGTCAGCTCCGATCAATAATAGATTATTAGCAGTATATTCTACTTGCTGCATATTTTGAGAAAGCATGTGCTCGACGGCTGGGAATGCCAAGCAGACCCGTGATGATCTCAGGGATGAAGGCGTCGTATTTAACCTCCAGCAGAAGGTCTTTGTCTCCAAGGGGTAGCAGGGGTGTCGCCGCCGAGAGGAAGTCGGTTGCATAACGGCTGGTATGCAGATTGCTGTCCAGCGTGATGCGCACGTTTCCTGCCGGATGGGTAAAAGCCTCGCGAACATACTCCACAATGACCGTCGGGCGCAGGCCCTGTGTGGTCATCTTGCTTGCAAACTCCAGCGCCAGAGGGCGTTGCTCACTCATCATCCAGGAACGATCACCATTGAGCAGCTGTCGCAGCTCCTCAAGGCCGATCGCCTCTTTGCGCTTCGTGCAAAGCCCTCGCTGTTTGCTCTTCTTCTCGATTTGGATGAATCCAAAATCATCGTTATAACGACGGATTCGGAACTTCTCACGCCCATCGACCCCATTGATCTTGTCACGCAGAGCCGTGTCGGTCGGCGTGTCAAAATACAGACTGCTGACGCGATAGCGCCCTTCGGGGCCGGCGTGGCGATCCTGTCTGAGCGCGGCTCGCAAGCGGGCGCGGAGCATGAGGTAGTCCGCATGGTTGATACTGTGCTTGAGTTCGTGTCGTGGCCTTGGTTCACAAGAATCCTGCATGGGCGTGCTTCCCCCTTCATCTATCAGATAAGCATCATGATGGAGAAATTCTAGAGAACACGCCTTAAAGAAAGATTAAACGACGCGAGAGTCGGTCATGAGACAAAGCGGGGATCGGCCATGGGACGGAGTGAGAGATCGTCATGAGACGACGCGAGAGACGGTCGTTAAACAAAGAGAACGACCGTCAGCAGCCATCAGGCAGTACGAAGCCTCATGGTAAAGGTTGTCAGACCACGAGCACTCGTGACGTCGATCTGCCCACCGGCGCGACTGACGATGGCTTTGGCGATGGAAAGCCCCAGACCACTGCCACCCGTTTCGCTTGAGCGTGAGATGTCCGCACGGTAGAAACGATCGAACAATCGGGACAGATCGGCGGCAGGAATATCGGGACAGGTATTGGCGACCGAAAGCTCTGCCCAGCTGTCTGCTCGCCGCAAGGTGCACCTGATCTGCCCACCTGATTCGGTATACTTGCTGGCATTGTCCAGAAATATCAGAATGACCTGTGTTATGCGCGCGCTGTCTGCAATTATTCGGATGTCGGGCTCTACGATAGAGACAAACTCGATTCCCTTCTCATAGAGCAGCGCCTCCATCGCCGCGCAGGCTCCCTCACAGGCTCTACTCAGGTCCAGCGGCGGATCATCGGCGCTACGCAGTTCGTCAGTCCTTGCGAGATAGAGCAGGTCGTCGATGAGCTTTTCGGTGCGATCCAGTTCCGCGTGGATGTAGCCAAACCACTCCTTCTGCTGACAGACAGGCTCGCTGGCATTCGTCTCGATCGCATCGATGTTCGCTTCGATGATCGCAAGGGGTGTGCGCAGTTCATGGGAAGCGTCAGCCGTGAACTGACGCTGTCGGTGATAGCTTTCCTCGATTGGTTGTATCGCACGCGATGCGAAGCGATGGCTGATGGCAAATACCAGCAGTAAAACGCCCGCACCAACACAGAGCAGGGTGATGAGCAGACTTTGCAGCAGCTGTTCCGAATTCGTGATCTCCGCTCTCAGACGCTCTATTCCGACAATGGGCGACTGGGCGTCGAGCCCGCTATCGCCACCGCCCCCAAAACCCTCATTACCAAAACCACCGCCGATACCGCCAAGGCCCGGCATCTCAAAACGCTCAGGCCCATAGATCATCGCCGATACCACCTGAAGACGCTGCTGGTTCTCGCGCTTGATATTGTCAGCGGTCACCAGATAGATAGCCGTAAAGGCGACGGCCATGACCAGAGCAACACTGACCAGATTGAACAGAAGCATGCGCCTACGTAACTTCCTGAACATGCTTCTCAGCTCTCCTGATTCAGTTCCAGCACATAGCCGACACCGCGAATCGTACGTATCCGCACCTGCTGAGAGAGCAGAGCGAGTTTCTTGCGGACAAAGGCGACCTGCACCTGAACATTACTGTCCTCAACCGGAGAATCCCAGCCCCAGAGTTTCTCTATGATTCGAGCTGTCGGAATCGTCTGCCCCTGATTGATCATCAACAACTCCAGCAGCTGGGTCTCCTTGAGAGTCAGATGAAAGCTGTGATCTGATCCGCGCAGCTCAAGACCGGTATAATTCAACTCGATATCGCCAAAAGTGATCGTGTCATCCGTAAATAGTTGGCCTCTGCGCCGTGCGAGCGCCCGGATGTGGGCGAGCAGCTCGGCGCTGTGGAAGGGTTTGGTGAGATAATCATCCGCTCCGTCGTCGAGACCCGCAATCCTTTCGTCGATCTCTCCTCTGGCAGTCAGCAGGATGATCGGACTGCTTACGCCCGCCTCACGGAGACGCTTCAGAACGCTTATCCCGTCAAGAATGGGGAGCATGATATCAAGGATGATGATGTCGTAGAGGCCCGCCAGCGCAAGATCCAGCCCCGCTTGGCCATCATGGGCCAGATCGACCTGATAGTTTTCCTTGCGCAACACCTGAGCTACGGCACGAGCCAGATATTTCTCGTCCTCAACATAGAGGATATTCACAGAACGCTCCTCGCCTCTCGCATACGTATGCTCCATGGTAGCGCATGGAGCTTAAGCACTCCTTAAATCGAAGGAGATTTTCTGATGTTCTAAATGCTACCGTCTGAATAGCATTTTGGCGCGTTCGGCAGGACGACGGCGATGACGCTTGACATGTCAGGCGAAACTAACTAATTATCAGATACTTCCTATTTTTGGATGAGGTACTATTACGATAACGAGTATTACTATAACGAGTTTGGGAGGTTACCATGTCACTTATTGGCAAAGAAATTGGCGCGTTTACGGTTCAAGCGTATCATGAGGACAGCTTCAAGCAGGTATCCAAAGCAGATGTCGTGGGAAAGTGGTCGGTGTTTTTCTTCTATCCAGCCGACTTCACCTTTGTGTGTCCTACCGAGTTGGAGGACCTCGCGGACCTCTATGGCGAGTTTCAGGCGACAGGATGTGAGATCTACTCCGTTTCTGAGGATACACACTTTGTACACAAGGCCTGGCACGACAGCTCGGAGCGTATCAAGAAAATCAACTACCCGATGTTGGCCGACCCAACCGGCACACTCGCTCGCGATTTTGGCGTACTCATCGAGTCTGCTGGTGTCGCTGAGCGTGGAACCTTTGTCGTGAACCCTGAAGGACAGATCGTTGCCTACGAGGTCAATGCTGGCAACGTTGGACGCAACGCCGAGGAGCTGCTGCGCAAGCTGCACGCCCTCCAGTTCGTCGCAAAACACGGCGATGAGGTTTGCCCCGCAAAATGGAAGCCCGGCGCAGCGACCCTGAAGCCCAGCCTCAACCTCGTGGGGGCCCTGTAGGATCCGCGAAAGCCGTCGTAAAGCCATCAATATTGCACATCGCAGGGCCAGTGCGTTACAGTTGGAAGCGACTGTAATCCACTGGCCTGCATTCGTTGGGAAGAGAAACCATGACTCAGGACATCACGACAGACGCCGACACGGCGTACCTCTCGGACGTAGACACAGCCCGCCTCGCGAACATCGACACAACGCGTCTCTATGACGCGATCATCATCGGTGGCGGTCCCGCCGGTTTGACGGCGGCTCTCTATCTTGCCCGCGCCCGTTACCGCGTACTGGTCCTTGAGAAAAACGAGTTCGGGGGACAGATAACCATCACGGCCGAAGTCGCCAACTATCCCGGAGCCGCACGCACCAGTGGTCGCGCACTCACAGAAACCATGCGTGCGCAGGCCGCGGGTTTTGGCGCTGAGTTCCTGCTTGCCGAGGTGAGCTCCGTGGATCTGGACGACGTCATAAAAACCGTACACACCGAGCGTGGCGATCTGTTCTGTTTGGGGCTCATTCTCGCAACGGGTGCCCATCCTCGCACGATCGGTTTTATCGGCGAAGAAGAGTTTCAGGGTCGCGGCGTCGCCTACTGCGCAACCTGCGATGGCGAGTTTTTCTCCGGACTTGACATCTTTGTGGTTGGGGGTGGCCTTTCTGCTGCTCAGGAGGCGCTCTTCCTGACCAAGTTCGCTCGCCGGGTCATCATGCTCGTTCGCGGCGAGCAACTTCGAGCGCCTCAGTCGGTCGTCGAGCAGATAGAGACCGACCCCGACATAGAGATCCATTTCAACAGTGTGGTTGAAGAGGTCGCGGGTACGGGTCAGCTGGAGATACTGCGCTATCGCGACAGGGTAAGCGATACCGTACATGAGTATCGGCCACCGGCACATAAGAGCTTCGGGGTCTTTGTCTTTGCAGGCTACGAGCCCTCAACGGCTTTGGTGAAGGGTCTGCTTGATCTCGATGAGGCTGGCTATGTCCGCACCGACGCAAATCGGAAGACCAGCGTGGATGGCGTCTACGCTGCTGGCGATGTCTGCATCAAGAATCTGCGTCAGGTTGTCACCGCTGTGGCGGACGGGGCCATTGCGGCAACCGAGATGGAACACTGGGCCGCTGAAGCACAGAAACGCACGGGTCTCACGCCCCTGATCCCCCAAGTGCCCACACTTTCGCCAGAAGAAGACGGAACGGATACTCCCGTAGAAGAAGCGTCGTTGGCGCAAGGGGCTAACGACACTCAGATTGCCGGCTCCACCTGTGCTTTTGACACAGAAAGCGGGGAAGGCGCGGGTCGGGGAAGCTCGGGCTCAGAGAGCTCGGACAACGACGCGTCCTTTTTTGATGAGGATATGCATGCCCAGTTACACGCGGTTTTCTCAAGGATGGCTCGCCCGGTCATCATGGAGGCTATCCTCGATGATCGACCCGTCTCGGCAGAATTGCAGGCCTTTCTCAAAGAGTTGGCGGGCATGACCGACAAACTGAGTCTGGTAAGCCGTCGCGTCACTTCTGACGAGGATTCGCTGCTCGGTACCGCTCACGCCCCCTTTGTTGAACTGCGCCATGCCGATGGCCGCAGCAGCGGTGTGGTCTTTCACGGAGTGCCCGGAGGCCACGAGACGACCTCGTTCATTCTCGCTATCTACAATGTCTCTGGCCCCGGACAGGCCTTGGCACCCGAACTTGCCGATGAAATTGCCGCCCTGTCGCATCCGACCCACCTGACCACTCTTGTCTCGCTCTCCTGCACGAACTGCCCCGATGTCGTGCAGGCCACCCAGCGCATCGCCGCCCTCAACCCTCTGGTTCGCGCGGAGGCCTACGACCTGCGGCTTTACCCCGACTTGCAGAAGCGCTACAAGGTGATGAGCGTGCCCTGTCTGATCATCGAGCAGGAGGGCCGCGATGAACAGATCGTCTTCGGCAAGCGACAATTGCCACAGATACTCAAGCTGTTGGGGTGAGGCGAGGAAGAGGCTCCATACGAGCGACCCTGAGAAACGTTTCCAAAATAGAGCGGTCGGAATTTTGGTGGATAGTGTCTTCTCGTCAGATGAGCGAGAGGATAGTTCAGACAGTAATCCAGTCTACAAAATTCAGTCCTGTGACCCTGCCAAAATGCTTAACATTGTGGGTTACGAGAGTGAATCCGTAGCGCTTACAAAAGGCAGCAATCAGGATATCCGCATCCTCAATGATTGCCTTGTCGTCTTTAAGTTGTTTATAGATTTCTGCAGCTTTATCAAAGACGGCAACATCGGATTGACCGACAGGAAACAGCGAACAGAATTCCTCAAGCTTTGCTTGCCGTTTCGTAGAACCAATCGCTACCAAACCACGCTTTACTTCGTAGTAGGCAATAGGTGCAACGACTACCAAATCGCCATTAACGATTGCTGCGCTCAGTTTTTCGATTACCCCAGCATTCTCTCGAAGGTAGTATGAGATCGTGTTGGCATCCAGCGCGTAATTACTCACAGGTCAAGCTCTCTGTTAAAGCTGACTCTACTAGCTAGTACCTGGTCGAACTCATTAGATAGGGGCTCACTACAATTAAGCTCGTGAATGCCATTATTCAAGCGCCTGAAAGATGCCATCTTTTCGGCTTTGGCAGCTTCGAATATGTTCTCGCGTATCACAGACAACTGGATAACAGTGCCTTTGACAATATCCACAGGCTCAACAGGCACGAAGACCAATCCGTCATAATATGCAGTTATAGAGGTCATAGTAGTCTCCTCTCTATCGTTAATCTAATGAATAATCATACCACGATGGTAGCTGTTAGCTGAGTGTTGGCTCCTAAACTATATTAAAAATGTCAGAGAAGTGTGATTTGGAGGTTTCATCAATTAAGAAGTGATGAGTGTACCCTTTCTGGTCATCGGGCAGGAAGGCCGTGAGGAGCAGGTCGTCTTTGGCAAACGGCAATTGCCCCAGATACTCAAACTGTTGAGCTGAGACGAAAGGGTGTAGGTGGGCGTTATCTTCGCTTTGCTTCCTGAGCGACTTTGCTGCCTTCTAAACCCCAAAAATCGCTCTGATTACTGGATGCTGCGTGCGTGCGAAACGGCCCCTCACGGGGCCGTTTCGCTTCCGATCCTCGAGGTCAGGTCTGAGAACTGTTGATTACATATGAGTCATCGGGGCGCCGGAGGCTCCGTCTACGCCAGCGCCGATCAGCGAAGGATCAAGCATCCCAAAGATCATGGCGATATGGGCAACGATCAGAAAGATCGAGATGAAGATGGCATGGAGGCGCATCGTGCGCTCAGCAGTCAGATTCCTACCGATCACATGCAATTCGATCAGGGTGATCGCCACATAGGGGATTACGCCTGCCAGATAGAATCCCACCGCGACGACATCGATGATGCCGCGCCATTCTCCGCCAGAGGTCAGCGGGATTACCACTGTGATGAACAAGTAGATGAAGACGACGAGAAAGTAAGGTCCTGCAATAGAGCCGGCAATCCGGTTGGCTGTGCGCAGGCCACCACTGGTTGATTTTTTGAGCAAGATGAAGAACTCGGTGATTGCCAGTGTTTCAGCGAGGATAACGGGGATAGCCATGAACAAGATCAAATTCCAAGGCTGGTTTGCCATCAATAATTCCATGTAATGAGTCATCTTTTTCTCCTGAATTCATAGTCTGATTTTCGTCGAGAGAGAAATGCCACGGCTGACCCCACTCACTCAAGAGCAGGGCGAATCGAGCCGATGGCTTTCTTGATATCAGATACGAAGAGGAGTCAGAAAGTTTGTTTTGACCCTTCCGGGTGGAGGGTCGTAATCAAGACGGAATGAATAAAGCAGAGGCGAGAGCGATTGAAAAGCGAGGCTCATTCTTTGTGCAAACAGCGGAAGTGCCACTAGAATCAGTGTTTCTGTAAGAACCGCAGCCGATACTGCACAAACCATCAGTGCGGTATCGACAGCACCACCTGCTTCACAGCCCTGCATCGTGCGAAAAGAGGCATAGAGGGGACAGAGAACCACAACGGAGAGCAGAATGCAGACCAACACGAGTGAGAAGACTCTTCTCTCCAGACGCACTGGAGCCAGAGAATCGTCTTGATAATCTGATCTGACTGTCGATAGATTATCTTTCGTCATGGTCCACCTTTCAGCTTTCGGGCAACACCCTCAATGTCACGAACGCAACATTAACACAACAGGGAACACTTGCCTCATTTTCCTCTAAAATGCCGTCCCTCTGCAACAGCTATTCCTTAGTTCTGATCGATGTCGTGATGCCAGCGCCCATGTGTGGGTAGAACAGGCAGAGTGTCACGTCGGCGCCAAAAAGCACAATCAATCCGGCACATATCCTCTGGCGCAGAGCAAGCGGTACCTTGAGTAGCAGAAAATCCGCCGCAGGAGCGATCACGTGCATGCCCATCATGCCAAGAACACCAAAAGATAACAGCCCCTCCAGGCAAATCCGTCCCTGGATATTGAAGAAGTAGCCACTGTAATCCCAGTATTTGATGTGGAGTACACTCCAGATGATGGATGCACCCACGTATTCGATAATGCCACACAGCACGATGATCGCAAAGAAACAGAGCAGAGGCCGTTTGTTCAGACGGCCGAGGAAAAGCAGAACCGCAAGCCCACCAAAACCATAGATCGGTATCCATGGCCCATACAGTGATCCACGGTTGATGAAGATGCCCCCCTGGATGAAGACAATCAAACACTCCCACGCCCACCCGACAAAGGAGAACAGGAAAAACATGAGCAGCAGGTTGGTGGCCGAGTAGTGGGCTTTGGCCTCCAAGGGCATAGGGAAGCGCACGCGCTGGGCCAGGGGAAGATACAGTGCAAAGGGATAGGCACCCTGCTCGGCATCATCAGGCAGGGGGCCTGTGTAGCGTGTTGCGTTCCTACGCCCAACTGCTAGACTCTACTTCCAATCGCCTGACAGACCCGAAGGGACGGCGGACTGTGTGAAAAATCCTGATAAGACAGGAGGACAAGAGTCGTCCAAAGACAAGCAGGCGTTCCCTAAAGCCTCAACAGCGAAGTTCGACGGTACCACCGCCTCTCGCATGGCCAAGGCCCGAAAGATTCTGCAGCAGCATTTTGGCTACCCCGACTTCCGGCCCGGACAAGATGCACTTATCGAGCAGTTGCTCAGTGGCCGCGACTGTCTTGGAGTCATGCCCACCGGAGCAGGTAAATCGCTGTGCTACCAAGTGCCTGCACTCATCTATGAGGGACTTACCATCGTCATATCGCCGCTCATCTCTCTCATGAAAGACCAAGTTGATGCACTGCGCAGCAACGGTATAGCGGCTGATTGCCTGAACAGCTCGCTTTCGCCCGCGCAGCGTTCCGCCGTTCTCAGACGGGTAGCGCAAGGTAGGTGCCGCATACTCTATGTGGCACCCGAACGTCTGAGAGTCTCCGAGTTCGTTCGCGCCCTTGCCCAGATAAAGGTTGCGCTCGTTGCAGTGGACGAAGCGCATTGCATATCGCAGTGGGGACATGACTTCCGACCAAGCTATCATGCTATCCCACAGTTCATTGATGGGCTTAACCCGCGTCCGGCCGTAGGTGCCTACACCGCCACTGCCACGCAGCGAGTACGCTCCGATATCGAGCAGTTGCTGCAGCTGCGTGATCCCTTCGTTCTTGTCACCGGCTTTGATCGTGCCAACCTCCATTTCGCCGTCAAGCGCCCACACGACAAGACAGCTACCTTGCTCTCCTTCATACGAGAGCAGAATCAGACAAGCGGCATCGTTTATTGTTCCACGCGCCGTACCGTCGAGGAACTCTGTGGGGAGTTGGCAGACGCTGGACTTGCGGTGACACGCTATCATGCTGGCCTCAGCGAGGAGGAACGTCGAGTCAGTCAGGATGACTTTCTGTATGACCGACGGATCATCATGGTGGCAACCAATGCTTTTGGTATGGGCATCGACAAATCGAATGTGGGCTATGTCGTCCACTATAATATGCCACAAAATCTTGAGAGCTACTATCAGGAGGCGGGACGCGCCGGACGCGATGGTTCTCCTGCGACCTGCCTGTTGCTCTACGAACCTGCCGACGTGCAAACCAACACCTTTCTTATCACCCAT
>JAIRXA010000142.1 GCA_031268525.1 Coriobacteriales bacterium
ATTTCCTGATCCGTGATGTCCAGCAAGGTATACAGCGACTGGCAGCCGGCGGTCGGAGCGGTTATCGCCGCATCGATAATCGCAGCCCTGCACTCTGCGCTGATCGCTTGCTGCATGAATGCACGACACGACTTCCTTTCGTAAAGCGATGTAATGGTTGCATTGATTGCGTTGGTAGGTTGTGCCATAAATTACCTCGTTTCTGTGAGAAATATGCGTTTATGTATGGTTTTTTGAGGTGCAACGCATCGAGTATTTTACAGTGTAAAGTAAAGTAGCGTAGACAGGGTGCAGCGGGCAGACATCAGTCCGCCCGCTGGGCTTCAACGAATTCAGCGACGGAAGTCAAAGGCCGCCTTGAAGGCGCGAGAAGCAAAAGCGGCGTCGGAGTCTTCGGGTGCGTACAGCTCGATGGGCGGCAGGGCAACACGGCCTTCGTCGAGCAGGCGCAGAGCCGGCTCAAAGGGGCCGCAGCGACTTCCTTGGATGCGGAGCTCGCGCACGACAACTTCGCTCATGTCGATGCTTGCTGTTCCCGCGTAGGTACTCTTCATCACGAGCGTTCCCTCACTGCGGGTCAGGGCAATCGAGAGGGCCAGCGATTCGGGCGAACCGCTGGCGTCGATGACGACTTCATAGCTGCCCTGCGGCTTTGTGAGCGTGGTGGCCCAGGGGGCAAACAGCTCAAGTTTCTCGGGGTGGCGGCCAATGACCGTCAGCACAGCCGAGGTGCTGGCCGCCAGCGCCTGGCAGATCATCAGGGCAAGACGTCCATCGCCGACGATGGCCACCGGGACACCGGCGGGAAAGTCCACCTGCTCGGTGATGCGCAAGGCGGCGGCCAGAGGTTCGCAGAAGACGGCGATCTCGGATGGAAGGCCATCCGGCACGACATGCAGAAGTTCGGTGGGCAGGGTCAGGAAATCGGCACAGGCGCCGTCTTTGTGGTTGATGCCCAGGGTCAGCCGCTCGCTGCAATGATTGGCCCTACCGCTCAGGCAGTACAGGCAGGTACCGCAGCTGAGGTTGATCTCGCCAACAACCCGCTGGCCTATGAGGTGCGAAGTGTCACTCTCGCGCACGATCCCAACAAATTCGTGGCCGAGAACACCCTTGAAATCTGGGCGGTAGCCGCGTAATATCTCGCGGTCGGTGCTGCAGAGCGCAGCGATCTGGACCTCGATGAGGCTTTCGTTCGCCTGCCGCTGGGATACCGGATAGTCCGCGATGAACTCCGCAGACTCGCCGTTGAAGATAATCGCTCTCATAGCGCCGATTGTACCCCGAAATCCTCTTGCGTGCATCCTCTGCTGATGTTACGATATTGTAAATCGTAACATCGCTAGTAGGATGCACAGATGAAGGAGAGTTCATGCATATTCCAGACGGTATGCTCGACACCAAGACCTTTACGACCCTGTGGGTAGGGGCGGCGGGTGGGCTCGGTTACGCGGGCCATTGGATACGCAAACACTTCGATCAATCCAAGATCGTGCTGATGGCCGTGCTTGCCGCCCTGATCTTCGGCCTGCAGATGCTCAACTTCCCGATTGCTGGCGGAACGAGTGGCCACTTCGGTGGGGGAGCGCTGGCCGGCTTGTTGCTTGGGACGTGGCCGGGCGTCGTGGTCATGGCGGCCGTCCTGCTCGTTCAGGCTCTTTTCTTCGGCGATGGTGGCATCACCACCCTTGGTGCCAACATCGTCAACATGGGCATCATCGGCGCCTTGGTTGCTCCCTTCGTCTATCAGCTCTTCCAGCGTGTCTCCAGCTCTTCCCTCAGCAAGATACTCGGAGCAGCCCTTGGCGCCTTTCTTGCCGTAGTGCTCTCTTCGGCGGTCGTCGCCATCGAGTTGTGGGCTTCCGGCAGTGCGCAATTCTTCGCCGCTCTGACCGCGATGGTCTCCTGGCATACCCTGATCGGAATCGGTGAAGCCATCATCACCGGCGGCATCATCGCCTATATTGTGAAGGTTCGCCCGCAGATACTTGACGACGGCGAGCAGACGACAAAAAGATCCTTCAGGAGCGTCTGTGTCGTGCTCGGAGCGCTTGCCCTGCTTGCTACGGGACTCTCTTTTCTGGCCTCCTCGTTTCCCGATGGCTTGGAGTTCGTTTATTTTGACATGGGCGTTGGTACTGCGGCAATTCCGGAGACGACCATCGTCCCCGCGCTGATGCCCGATTATGTATTGCCGGGCATAGCCAACGAGACATTGGCTGGCGTTGCGGCAGGAGTCATCGGTGCGATCGTCACGGGGGCGTTCCTCTGGGCAGTGATCTCGGTTCTGGCGCGTAAGCGCAGGCAAGACGACAAGCGGACCGAAAACTGAGTGATGGAAAACAGCCTCAGTCCTCAGGGAAAGCTCCTTGCTGCTCTGATTGCCGTGCTCGGCATCGTTCTGGCAGCTCCGCATACCCCCTTTACGGCAGGCGCCGTCTTCGCACTGGTTATCCTGCTCGCCATCATAGTGCAGGTACCTGTCTTCAAGCTGCTGTTGAGAAGTCTCGTCGTCGTGCCGGTTGCGGGCATGATCTCGCTCTTCTATCCTCTGCGCTTTGTTGCAAGCTGGCATGCGGTGGGTATTGCAGAGGCCTATGTCAATCACTGGCAGGGCATGGTCGCCCTTATCCTCACTCCCTGGCTCTGCGTTCTGGTGATGATGTTGCTGGTCATGAGTACCGAGCAGGCCGACCTGATCTACGCACTCGGACGCTTGCGTCTGCCGCGCGCTTTGTTGTTGCTGCTCAGCTTCATGTATCGTTACGTGGATGTGATGCGCGCTCAGCTGCAGGCTGCTCACCGGTCGCTGCTCTCCCGCGCTCCCGCGCTCGGGCCCTATCGACGCGTGCTGCTCTATGGCAACCTCGCGGGGTCGATGCTGATCCGTGCCTATGACCGCGGCGAACGCATCCATGCCGCCATGCTCTCGCGTGGGTATACCGGCGTCCTGCCACGCCTGCATGAGCAACGCATCCATGTTGCCGATATCGCTCTGATCGCCGTAAGCATGCTGTTCTCCATCGCGCTCATCGGGTATCATTAAACCATGAGTTGCTCAATCACCTACGAACACGTCTCCTACACCTACGCCGACGGCACCGAGGCTCTACGTGACGTCAGCTTCATGCTCAGTCACGGCGAACATGTTGCCCTGCTGGGCCCCAACGGAGCAGGCAAATCTACTATCATGCTACTATCAAACGGCGTTCTTCTACCTCAGGCTGGCAACGTGAGGGTGGGCGATACCCTTCTCGGCCCCAAGACCCTCGTCGAGATCAGGCGGCGGGTTGGGCTGCTCTTTCAGGATCCGGATGACCAGCTGTTCATGACCACGCTCTACGACGACGTTGCCTTTGGGCCTCTGAATAACCCGCCACGAAACCACGCACCCCAGAACCACGCACCCCTGAGCAACGCAGGCGATAGAGACGACAGAGACCCCGTAAAGTCCCTCGTCGATGACGCCCTTGCTGCGGTATCGCTCATTGAGTTTGCCGGCAAGGCACCTCAGGACCTCAGCTTTGGGCAGAAGAAACGTGCGGCATTGGCCTGCGTATTGGCGATGCAGCCCGACTTCCTGATCCTCGATGAGCCATCCTCCAACCTCGACCCGCGTGGTCGTCGCCAGATGATGGAGCTGATCAGGGGTATTGAGGGCACCGTCCTGATCGCGACCCATGACCTCGACCTCGTCTGGGAGCTTCTGGGGCGCAGCATCATCCTTGATGGAGGGCAGGTGGTCGCCGATGGACCCACGCGGGAACTGCTGCGTGATCGTGAGCTTGTTGAGGCCCACGGTCTTGAGCTTCCCGCTGCGGTGAGATATGGCTGAGCAGTCGTTTCCCAGCCGCATCGGTATCGGCATAGATACGGGTGGAACCTGCACCGACGCGCTTGTCTATGAGTTTGCGACGGGCACGATTCTTGCCACAGGCAAGGCGGCGACCACGCGAGAGGATCTGTCCTGGGGGATTGGGACGGCGCTCGATTCGCTGCCGTCCGATCTACTCCATCGCGCAGACATCATCATGCTCTCCACGACGCTTGCTACCAATGCCTGCGTCGAGGGCAAGGGTGGGCGCGCCAAACTCCTGCTCATCGGAACGCCCCAGCAGGTGCTTACGCGCATCGACGCCGAACATGACTACGGTCTACAGCCTGACGACGTGCTCTGTGTGCCCTGCGCCAGCTCCTTTGATGGACGCATCGCCGAGGAACCGGACTGGGAAACCCTGTTCACGACCAGCGCGGACTGGTTTGCCGCCGCCGATGCCCTGAGTGTTGCGGAGCTCTATGCCACGCACAATGGCGCGGTGCGCGAGCGCTTTGCCAAGACACTGCTCACAGAGCGTTTTGACGTTCCCGTGATATGCGGCCATGAGGTTGCCGACGAACTCAACATGATCGAGCGAGGCACAACCGCTCTGCTCAATGCGCGGCTCCTTCCTCTCGTCAGCGGTTTCATGAATGCCGTTGAAGAAGCCCTTGCGGCGCGAGGCGTGCGGGCGCCGGTTATGATCGTTCGAAGCGACGGCTCTCTGATGTCTGAGGAACTGGGACGGATACGCCCGGTTGAGACGATCCTGTCGGGGCCGGCAGCGAGTGCTCTGG
>JAIRXA010000151.1 GCA_031268525.1 Coriobacteriales bacterium
AAGAGGTCAGCGATCTGCTGATGCGTTGCCCAAACAGTATCTTGTTCTGGGTCAATGATGACACTGACACTTTTTCCTTTATCTTGAAATATGACAATACTGTTATCTTTTGCCATTAATACTCCTCTATCACCTTATTGCTATTTGGAAGATTCCCAAATACCGCTTCTCCTATTGTATCAGCTGCGGTGCGGCCGTTCTGCGCAATGGCGTGGGCGTAGATGTTCAGGGTCAGGCTGGTGCTGGAGTGGCCGAGGCGGGTTTGGACGGTCCAGGCTAAAGCTCTTCCTCTCGGCTGGTTTCGGAGTGAACCAGGGGCGAAATGAATTAGTTGCAAGAATCATAAAGTGGCACAAACTAGGATATTTACATGCAGTTTTGTGAATTATATGTCACAGCATAGTATTCTCTAAAACACAAAATCACGAACTCTTAATCCCTCTCGGGGTTCGATCCCACTGGGCTCCACCACTTTCTTTAACCGCTGGTAGGCGGCGGGTTTTTTTTCAGTTGCTTCAATGCAGTTCTATTTCCTTCTATTTCTTGATGTCAGGCACATCCACGTGCGGATAACTTGCACCATCAAGTTATCCGATTGCATTCTCTATTAGCGTTCACGCTCTGTGCGGTCAAGTCCTATCCTTTTTCTGAATGCCTGTTGCTCTTGTGGTGTAACGGGAGAAAGGATATGTTGAAACAAGGAAGTCATTTTGCCGTAATCCTTGTCGAAGGACAGCACGCTTGCTTCAATCATTTCGCTTGACGAGACATCTGAGAAATCCACGCGGTGTCCTGCGCTCTGGGCAAGGTATTCAATGAACAGGCGCTGCGCCCTGCCATTTCCCTCGCGAAACGGGTGCAGGACGTTTATCTCGCTCAGATAGTAGGTCAGGCGTTTTGGTATCTCGTCTGCTGGTGTATCGTACAGGAATCCCTCATTTTCAAGTTTTGTAAAGATGTCCTCAGCATACGTGGGGATGGCGTGGCTCATGCAAAACGGATTACCCTTTGCGATGTTGACGGTTCGGGTCTTGCCAGCCCAATCGTATACATCACGGAAAATAGCACGGTGGATGTCGCAAAGGTGTTTGAAGCCGAGTCTGCCGCGTACAGGGCGGTCAAGTATTCCCGCAATCCTGGCAGCGGTTATCTCGCGTTCAGCAGTTGCGAGAGCTTCTCCATCGAGAATATCCAGCTTGTTTTTCAGCACGTTTGAGCCTGAATAGCAGTATCTGCTGTCCCATTCGTATTCGTAGTCATACCCGCTCATAGTCCGGCTTGTTCCTACGGGCATGCTTTTGGATCAGTCGCCGCACCGTCTCCTCTGCCGTTGTCTTGCCTTCGAAGATGTTTCTCAAGCGGGTCTTGTCGGACTCGGTGAGGGGCATGCCTTCCATCGCCATCGTAGCGTTCACTTCGCGGATTTTCTGCTCCGTATCTCGCATAACGCGCCTGCTTTCAATATCCCAAGACATCGGGAGACAATGTGTTTTCTATCTGTTGATTATACAGCAATGGCGCTCAGAGTACCTATTGGCTGTGTTTTCACGCCAGTTAGGCGCGGTGCATCATGCCAGCCAGCCGGAGGCCTGTCGATTTCTGCACGAATGAGAAGGTGGCTTACCGAACAGCTGGGAGAGCGCATGGTTGGCAGCCATGAGGTAAGGGGAGCCGGCCTAAAAGATAACTTCAAAGATGTGTTGCTGGCCTTTTGGCGGCAACTATGTCAAAGAGAGAGGTGCCTGCGTCTCATAAACTGTTGCTGGCTGCGAGAGGGTATCGTCTCTGTTGGTATAGGCAGAAAAGACATCGGCCGCTTGCTGCCGACTCCTGACATCGAGTTTATGATAGATGTGTTTGATGTGCGTGTTGACGGTGCTGGTTGTCAAAAAGAGCTCCTGAGCTATTGCTGGAGTGGATGTGCCCCTCAGCAGCAGGGTAAAGACCTCGGTCTCACGTTGGGAGAGACCATGGTGATGCGCAAACTCATCAAGGTTCCTGCCGATAGCCTCCTCAAGCAAGTTAGGGCATTGCTGGCAGCTGGCAAGTCCACAGGGAGAAGGTGCGGCAGTTTCAGGTCGTTTTCCAGGTATGGCCAGCATGAGAAGGGCGCAAAAGACTATAAAGAGTGCGCCAGCAATCAAGAACAACTTAAGTGTGGCATAGTCCTCAAAAAAGGTAAATGAAAGGTAGGTGCCGCAGAGAGTGCCCAGGCTTGGGACGAGGGCTATCAGGGCTATACCTACGCCAAAGGAGGACTGTGGAGCCAGCAGCCCTCTGCTCGCAAGCTCCGCCGCAATGATCCAGACAATGAACTGATACAGCAACGGAAGGCTGCCCGGCAGAGCGATTCCCCAGTCGCCCATACCCACGATCAGGCACAGCAAGGCCAGGATGTAGGTAAACACTATCAGCAACAGGGCTATGCGTTGCACCGAAAGTCTGCGGGTCCAACTGGACAGCAGAGCAATAATGACACACCCCAACGAGCCAGTGGTAACAACCGACAGCGAGAATGGTAGCATCTGAGCCTGTTCGTAGTTGTAGCCAACCACAATCAATATGTGACCAGTAAGCACCACTATCGTAACAATTACCATTTCTCGCCAGGAAATAGTCCTGATGTCCCTCAATAGTGTAAGCAGATCGTTTGCCTGTTTTTTGTAACGCAGAGGTGGAGTCGCCAGCTTGTGCGCAGGCTGGCCACTCGTAAGGTTCCCCGCGCCACTGACCGCGACAGCGCCACTTTGGTTGACGTTGGTGCAACAATACCAGTAGAGGGTCGCCGAGAAACAGAGTAGTAACGTGGCGACGCCAATGGCAAGCGAGACAGGCAACAGGCTCAAAGCGCTGGAAAACAGGTACGCAAGAATGAACGTGGATGCGATGACAAAAATCAGGCTGTGCCGTGCTTGCAGCTGCTGGCCTCCCCACGCAATGGCCAGTACAGGAGCCAGGAGACCCATGCCAAAGTTAGCCATGAACATGACTGCGTCAGGAACGAGAACGGAGTTCATTTTCAATAGTGCAAACAATGCTGCCAAAACAGCGAGGAGGAGGGCGCAGCAGAATACCGTTGCCGGTCTCTGCAGCACAGGAGTTTTTCTTGCGCCGATGGCGATAAAAAGAGCCGCAATGATCATGGCCAGATGGAACAGCATACGGGAGGTTCCCGCTATGCTCGTTGGGATTGGTTCAGAAAAGAAGTAAAAACGCTCCCAGGTCCAAAATAACGCCGAGCCCAGAGTCAGAGGTATGAAGCCTGAAATCTTGACAGCAGATATTCGCAGCGCGTCTTTGCTGGCGCCCATCGCTCCTCCTGTCATCCGATACGGCAATAATCCGATGTGACAACATCTCCATTTATATTATAGCGCATAGATCAGAGCATATGATTACGTACGGCTGTCACCAAACAGCGGCGTGCGTTGGACCTGCGTTGTGTCGCTCACCCGCTATCTGCCAGTCATTATCAACAAATACCCATGTCTTGGGGATGCCCCTCCCCATCTCCTGACGATAGTAAAACGGTAGCAATGACTCCAGAATGGCAATAAGAGAAGCCATTGCGACGAGATTTGACTGAGAGTCGAACAGTCAGGTTGTTCTATGTGGAATATTCCAGACTTGGGCAGCACCAGGATTCTGGAGATGGCGACAAGATGAATAGGGCAAGTACGGGAAAGCAGGATCAGGGGAAGGAGCACTCAAAAAGAGGAAGGAGCGCTAAAAAAGGAGATGCTGGTACAGGCACCCTGCACCAGCGAACAAGGCGACAGGAGGAACGACATTGGAAAAGGAAAAAACCATCACACGGAGTCCCTTATCAACAGGAGCGCTTGTATTGGGGGCTACGGCAATAGCCTTGGGCACCCAGGTGGTTACAGGTCTTACAACGGCGTTTGCAGAGGAGGCTGAGCCCGGCGCCGATATCACAGAAACTCCGGTAGGGGCAGAAACCCCGGCAGGCCCAGAAGCCGGGGAAGCTGTTCAGATAAGCCCCGCTGCGACCGAGCAGATTGCCGAGACCTCTCTCCGTGTGGCTGCTCAGGCAGCCAGCCCGGTAGGCACGGACGACCTGTATATGTGCTTTTTCTTCAAGGCAAGGCTCTGCACCAACTGTGGCGCCTGTGTAGATGCTTGCCGCAAGTACAACAATACGCCGGAGGATAAGCCAGCAAGACGCAAACTTGAGATGTACACGCTTGCAAGCGGCGAAGAGGTGCCCATCACCACATCCTGCATGCATTGCGAGAATCCTTCATGCGTTTCGGTTTGTCCGGCAGGAGCTATCGAGAAGCGCCTGGACGGCATCGTTGCCCTGCACGTCCAACGCTGTATTGGCTGCAAGTACTGTTATTCAGCCTGCCCCTTTGGCGTGCCGCAGTACAACGAGGAATCCATGGATAAATGCGACTTTTGTATCGGAAACGGCGTAGAACCCGGCACCAAACCGCGCTGCGCACAGGCTTGTCCTACCAAGGCGCTTGAGGCTGGTAGACTGCGTGACCTCCATACACGCCTCATTGACGACGTGAAGACCTACCAGCAACTCGAGTCGTCCACCGGCGCACAGTTCTATCTGGCCTGATAACCCACGCTTGGCAGCAAGCCTCGTGCTCACAGGCCGCCGCCTATCCCGACGCGTGACATTCACGACGACGTACGGCACGCAACAACACCTCTGCTCGCTGTTGGCAACGCAGCCAACAACAATATAACAGTTACGATTTTGGAGGTAGCTCTATGATAGAAGTACAGACATTATGGGAATGGCAGATAGCCATCTACCTGTTCTTGGGTGGCTTGGGGGCGGGAGCTTTCATTACTGCCGCTGTCCTGTTTTTCGCCACCCCCAAAGCACTGAGCATCGCAGGCAAGGAGAGGCCGCTTTGTGTCACGGCATGGGTGTCTACCGCCTGCCTTGTCATAGGGCTGCTCCTGCTCCTGTCCGACCTCATACAGCCTTTGCGTGGACTCATGCTTTGGCAGAGCTTCTCGAATTTAGGATCTTGGATGACCATAGGAGCTTGGTTAGTGCTTGCGACTGTCATCGTGTTTGGTATCACAGCGGTCTGTCTCACCGCTACAGTCCTTCCCGCGCTGAGAGAGAAGTTCTCAGTGCCAAATGGTGTCTACGCCCTCCTCTTTGGTTCAGGCGCGTTTCTGGGTCTTGGTGTTGCCCTCTACACTGGTGTGCTATTAATGGCTGCGGAAGGTATCCCGTTTTGGAACACCATACTGCTTCCCTGTCTGTTTACGGTATCTGCGCTTGGCACGGGAGTAGCCTTGATAGAGATCATTCTGGCGTTGAGCCAAGGCAGGGGAGAAGGCGCTGAAAAAGACGGACTTCACTGGTCCCATCGTGTCGGCAGGTATCTGCGTGTAGGCGTAATCGTTCTGGTACTCCTGGAGACCGCCGCGCTCTTTGTCTTTGTGTCTTCTGCCGCGAGCGGCAGTGGCGCGGAAGCATCAATTGCCGATGCCGCCAGTTTTTCTGCGAACCTGCTTCTAAGCGGTGAGTTTGCCGGTGTGTTTTGGGGCTTGGTGATCGTTTGTGCCTTAATCCTGCCGTTAGCCGCCGCCATGGTGGGCTTCATCGTCAAGGGCAAGGCTGGTGAGGTGTCGGTTGTCATAGGTGCCGTCGCGGCACTGGCGGGAGGATGCGCGCTGCGTTTTGTTGTGCTGTTGGCAGGTGCGCACGCTGCACCCGTGCTCGATGCCGTAACAAAGATCATCTCATAGAGAGTGAGGAGTGAGAATATGACGAAAGCTATATCAAGGCGCGGCTTCCTTACTGGAGCGGGCGCGGTAGGGCTGGGTATTGCTGGAGCGACCGTCGCCGGAATGGGGAATGGCATCGCACTGGCGGAGGAGACCACAGGCGCCGCCACGGCACAGCCTCAGATAACCGCTGCTGCTGTCCAGAGTCCCGTCATGGTAGAAGCCGGCGCGACTCCCGGTGCCACAGACACCACCTATGGTTATCTTGTCAATCCCCAGGAGGACTTTTCGACGGCCACCACGGACTATTCCGCAATTTTTTCTCCCCTGAAAATTGGCAGTTCGACGATGAAGAACCGCTTGGGCAAGAGTTGTGCGGGTTCTGAGACGCAGCACTCGGCTCTGGAGGTGAGCGACTCGGCAATGGGCTTTTACGAGCGCTTCTGCAAGGGCGGGCTGGGGCTGATCTGCGTAGAGCCAGGCGAGCCGTTTTCTGGCCGCGATAAGATGCCTCTGCCACCGGGCACCTATAAGATAGACATAGACACCGACGAGGGCATTGAGCGCGTCAGGCCGCTGGCGGAGATGGCGCATAATTACGGGGCCCTGATCATTGCCCAGATGTTGGATATGTTTCTGCCCTGGGGCGGCGCCTCTACCGTGGCGGTGCCCTCCAAGCTGGAGACAGTGTTTCAGAGGACAGACCTCATGCAGACAACCGAGGATGTACACAGGGAGCAGCAGGTCTTTATCGATGCCGCCGTGCGTTACTGGAAGGCGGGCTTTGACGGGGTGGAGATTAACGCTTCCTGCAACCACTACTTCGCCTGCTACCTTTCGCGCTACACCAATCGCGAACGTACCGACCAGTACAGCGGTGCAAGCATAGAAAACCGTTGTCGTATCGTTACAGAGATTATCGAAGGTATACGCAAGCAATGCGGTGAGGACTTTCTCATTGAGGTCTTGTACTCCGGCATTGAGGCCGACTTGGAGTATCTGGGTAAAGACGAGCTTTGTACCACGGTGGACGAGGCTTGTGAGATGGGTCGGCTCTTTGAGAAAGCCGGCGCAAACTTCCTACAGATTCGCTCACAGCTCTATGGCAACCACGCTTCCGGTTTTCTCCCCGATGTCTTGCACTACTGTGAGCATGGAGACACTGGGTATGGCACGGTTATCGATTATCGCAGGCACCTTGAAGGCATTGTTGTTGGCCAGCATGAAGGCTATGCTGGGCTTCTGGAGGTTGCGGCCAAGATCAAGCAGGCTGTGAGCATTCCCGTGGGAACTGTGGGCGCCATGGATCCGCGTGCCACGCCGGATCTTTTGGATAACGCCATTAAAGATGGCAAGATAGACTTCATGATGATGAACCGTCCGCTGATGGCCGACGGTTTGTACGCCGCAAAACTGCAAGCGGGCAGACGTGACGAGATTGCCCCCTGTGTACATTGTCTCACCTGCTTTGTGGCGCCTTTTGGCCTTGGCATGCCCGAATATTGTCGTGTCAACGCGGCTTTGACCAACGCCTATTCTGAGGATATGCCCGAAGGTTACGACCCACTGCCTGCCCTTGGGCATGAGTACGTTATGGTAGTTGGCGCCGGTCCCGGTGGCATGGAGTGTGCCCGCGTAGCAGCTCAGCGTGGCCACAGCGTAACCCTCTATGAGAAAGAGGACGATGTAGGCGGGATGATGAACTTTACCATGGGAGTAAAAGCCCCCCACGAGCGCATCGTCGACCATAAGAACTACCTTAAACGTCAGCTTGAGGTCTGGGGAGTTACGCTGGTCAAGAACAAAGAAGTTACGCTGGACTTCATTAGGGAAGAACAGCCCAGCGCGGTGGTCTTTGCTACTGGCTCGCTCTATGATACGCTACCCTTTTCCGCGTCGGGTAACATCATTTCCATTGAGGACTTCTACAAAGGCAGGGCTTCAATCGACGATATGCCTGAGAATGTCGTCGTGTACGGCGCCCAGCTCTACGCGGCAGATCTGGCAAAATACTTTCTCAGGTCCGGCAAGAAGGTGACAATACTCAATCCGGGCCCTGCCGATGAGCTGCTCAAGGGTGCTCCTGTCTGGCCAGGGAAGATGGGTAGTGAATGGCTGCCTGTCAAGAGCACAAAAATCTATAACAATGTGGTGGTTGCGCGTGCAGAAGGTGGCACCGTGACGTTTGACACCGACTATGGCACTTCTGTAAGCCTTGAGTACGATGTCTTTGTCAATGGCATGCCGCTTATGCCAAACATGACGATGTACGACGCCCTGAACGAGCTTGCGGCTGCGGCGGCAGACGAGGATCCCGCGACGGCCTGGATGCCTGCGGTCTATGTTGTTGGTAATGCTCAACAGGCCAGCACTATTACCCATGCCATAACCAGTGGCAATCTTACCGCACGGGAAATCGGTGGCCTGTCTATTGAGACTGAGGAGCCGCTGGCAGCCAATCAGTATCGAGGCTCGGCGTTGGCCTTTGGCACGGTAAGTGTCACCCTTACGGTGGAAGGCAAGGTCATTACGGCGGTTGTGGTCAACACCCGGCACGAGACCGCCGGTATCGCTCGTCATCTGGGCGACCAGTTTGCGGCGGAGATCATGGCAAAGGGCAGCGTCGATGCGGTGTCTGGTGCCACGATTACCAGTGATGCCGTAAGAGAGGCACTGGCAGAAGCCAAACAGCAGGCAGGCATTTAGAAGCTCTCCCCCTTCGTTGTGCAAGTGCCTCGCTGCCCTTTGCAGCGAGGCACTGTGCCATCCATCATGGTATAGGGTGGCCGATCTTACTCCGTATTCCTACCGTCTTGAGCGAGGATACCGCCTGCCACCATGTAGCCGCCCACAAAAGCCAGTCCCAGATCTGCATACATGCCGGTGAGTGGCTTGCCTGATGGATTTCCGTCGCCGGAAGAGCCGCCTGCCGTGTGCCATCCGGCATACAGCCCTTTGATAGGCTTGCCATCTATACTCAAAACCTGCATCTGAGGAGTAACACGTAAACCTGTCTTGGAGCCAAATACATGTCCGCCCAAGGCGGCACCATAGTAGGGTGGCTCATCGATACGGAACAACCACTCCGTAGGGTATTTGTATGTCTGAGCGTAATCAATGCCCAAGTCACAGGCATCATTCCATTTTGTCACGTTATTCACAAAGGTGCCCTTTTCCAAGCCAAGCTGCTCGAACTTGGAATCAAAGCAACAAAAGGTTTTGCCGCCAGCCTGGCTCATTTCGACTGCAGCTGTATCGCAGAGGCCGGCCGAGGATGGTGGAGCGTCGGTTGAATAGGGATAGCTTGTTGATGAGGTAGAGAGATAGGGGACTCGTTGGCCGTCGCGATTGATGCGCAGCCAGGGCTGGCGAAGCGCCTGGTTTCCGTCCTTGTTGATGTGCGTTTGCATCATCGTCTCATATTCATCATACTCTCTCCACCATACCCCTCCGTCAAACGCGCCGGTGGAGTCGTACCCAGCCAAATCGGCACCAACACCTTGTCCCATGCGAATACACTCGCCAGTTCCGTTAGGAGGTGTTGCGATGTTTGCGATGCCCTGCAAACAGGTTGCCGAATACTTGCTCATCATTGCACGGTTGACCTCCATGCCTCCGGCGGTGAGGACGACGGCTCGATTTGCTCGTATGAAGTGTTCGCCATCTCCAGTCTCCACCTTTACGCCGAGTACCTCGTTGCCATCGTAGACCAAAGTCTGCACATCATGGTTAACGCGGATATCCACACCTGCGTCACGTGCGGCCTGCTCAAGAAGTTGTAAAGGTATGAGGTTTACGTTGATGCCGTTGGTGGGCGTTGACATGCCCTCCCACTCCAGAAGGCCGTTGCCGGCAGGCGAGGGATTCATGGGCACCCACCTGGCCCCAGCCTTGTCATTCATCCAATCAATACAGCGGGGACCTTCTACCGCCATTGCATAGAGCAGATCGGGATCACCGGTCATTTGTTGGCAGTCCAATACATACTCCACAATATTGTTGGGATCGTAAGGGTAGCTCGGGTATGCCCACTGTGCCGATTCGGCCTGCCTGTGTCCTCCAAAATTGGAAAATACAGATGAGTGCTTGGAGTTGCCTCCGGTTTCACCTGTCCGTTCCAACATCAGCACTCGATACCCCTCCTGAGCCAGCCTGATTGAGGCATTCATGCCGCCTGCACCGGATCCTACGACCAGTATCGATGGATGGCTATCAGGAGACACTATGAATGCACAACATTTGCGTGAGTATCTGGTACTCGTAGACGAATTGTGTTATTCGACAGCGGCACGAAAGCTCTACATATCTCGCCCTACACTCAAAACGCACCTCAAAGAACTGGAAGAAGAGCTTGGTTGTTTGCTCGTCGAGCGCAGGACAGAACAGATAGCTCTTACGATGGCTGGCAGACGCTTCGTTCAACGGGCGGCAGACCTGCTTGCGCATATTGATGAGGTAATCGCAGAATTCCAGACGCTTTCTCAAAACCTGATCACTGTTACTATCGCCTCTACTAATCTCCCGTGGTTGGAGAGCACCTTATATAAGGCACGGCAAAATATACGTAAGCGCTATTCACAAAAGCAAATTGAGATCGTTTCGGTTAACGGTCCACTCAGCACGCTTTCTGCTTTGTCAGAAGCACACAACGATATCGTGGTTACCGGGTATAAGAGTTATCTTGCAGAGCATGAAAGACCGATCCTACCCAAGGGGATGCAGTCGTTTTGGCTTCAGAGAGAAGAGATCAAGTTCTTGATGACGCAGGAAAATCCACTTTGCACTCGCGTAGAGGTACGAGCACGAGATCTTGATGGACACACATTGATCGTCCCACCAGATCTTTACGAGGCATACGCGCGCGACGGAGTTTGCGAGCGATTGGCGGCTCAGGGGGCGAAGGTGCAGCTTGAACTCGCCGACGTTGACGATCATTTTGAATATTTCAACTATGATTTTGAGGAAAAAATCGGTATTGTGCCCACCACATTGATTCCTCGCTTTGGGATTGACGAGCGAGAGGAATATTGTACCTTCTCCTTGCTTGACTTTCCGCTGTATACCGACTTCTTTGCTGTCTATAACGAGGAATTCGCGGCAACTGAGGGTGGCGGGCTTCTTATAGAGGAGATGAAGGCAATAATTCAAGAGCGATGAATCGTGCTACAAAGCAAACGTGCCAGGAGAAAGATTCTTCCGGCACGTTTCTGACTGCTTTATACAAGGTCACAGCTTTCGTAATCTGTTCGCCCTCCATCCTGGCAGCGGTCATGTCAATGCTGATCTCGCTCAAATGCTTGCTTATTGTGGTTCTATGGCGGCCATACTTTCAGCAGCGGTGAGAGTCTCTCACCCGATCAGTTCAGACGCGGTGTACAGGAGACGCAGGTATTCTTCGCGATATGCTTCGCGGTCGCGGCCGAGGTTGGATTCTGCGAGGGTGATGACGGTGTCAAGCTGCCTGAAGCTTGCGTCATTGGGGTGTCTGAGCAGGTCGCCAAAGAGCGCGACAGAACTGGCAAAACCAAAGTCGGTAGTGTTGCTCCCCCAGGCACTCAGTGGTTTTGCGGCAACCGTGATGAGTTGGCTTGCGCTCGCGCCTGGGTCTTTGTAGCGGATGTTCACCGTAAACGGTGTGGCGCTCTCATCGGTCATGTCCAACTCAAACAGGATGACGATGTCTGAGCCTGCGCCCATCTCACCAGCGTCCTTGCGGTCATCGGCAAAATCCTCGTTGTTCATGGTGCGATTCTCGTAGCCTATCAGGCGGTAGGACTCCACGGCCTCGGGGTTAAACGCAACCAGAGCTTTGACGTCGTTTGCGACCGTGAACAGGTTTGAGCCCAGTTCGTTGATCAGAACCTTCTTTGCCGTCTGTTGCGAGTCCAGATACGAATAGTTGCCGTTTCCTTCCTTGGACAGGGTCTCCATGATGTCATCGCGTATATTGCCGGTACCAAAGCCGAGGACGCTCAGATAGATACCTGTGTCTCGTTTCTCGCCGATGAAATCCGCAAGGCTCGCGGTGTCGGACAGGCCCACGTTGAAGTCGCCGTCCGTCGCGAGGATGACGCGGTTATTGCCCCCCCTGATGAAGTATTCCTGCGCGAGTGAATAGGCCGTCTGTATGCCCTCGGCGCCCGCAGTCGAGCCACCGGCGGACAGCTCGAATATCGCTGAGTTGATGCGGTTCTTTTCGCTGCCGCGAACCCCGCTGAGTACCACCTTGGAGCTTCCCGCATAGGTCACGATCGAGATTCGGTCATCCTCGTCGAGCGTATCGGTCAACAGCGAGAACGCATTTTGGAGCAGAGGAAGCTTATCATAGGATTCCATGGAGCCGGAGGTGTCAATGAGAAAGACGAGATTGCTCGGCGGCAGCTCGTTCTTGTCGATATCCTCGGTTTTTATGCGGATAAACGCGAGTTTTTTGCTTGAATCAAAGGGGGATGTGCCCAGTTCGGTGTAGACCGCGAAGGGGCTTTCACCCACGGGCGCGATGGGCTCGTCGTACTCGAAGTAATTGATGAGCTCCTCTGTCCTGACAGCGTCAGCAGGAGGGAGCTGTCCGTTTTCGATGTAGCGTCTCATATTGCTGTACGCGGCGGTATCGACTTTCAATGAGAGGGTGATTTCTGGATCGCTCACGGTAAAGCGCCTGCCCTGCTCGATGATGTTGAGATACTGCTCACCCTCGTAGGAGTAATCATAAGGATAGGAGTTGTAGCCGTCCCCCAAGGTAGCATCGCCAAAATCTCCGTCAGGCATCGGTGCGTAATTACCGCCATTATCGGCATAACCTTCGCCAAGCTCCAGTGAGGGAGCATCGCCATAGCCTCCCTCAAGCCCTCCACCTGCGGAACAGCCGCTCAGCATGAGGGTAAAACTCAGGAGCAGCGAGAGCGAAAAAGCCACTGTTTTCTTCACGGTCATCATTCCTCCAAAATTGTTGTGATCGACATACCAAGCCCTTGATCCATCACAACAAAAACCCTCGCCAAACCTGAAACATTACAATCTTTTACAAACTTTTCCAAAAAATGCCCTCAAACCTTGTTTTCCGGATCGACCATGCTGCGATACAGGCTCGCGAGCGTTGCCAAATCATCGCGGCAACTTATGGTGTAAATGGCGCCTTCGTTCTCAAATTGCAGCAGCTTATACTCGTCTCTGATGACCGCGGGTATCGTTGTGCCGTCGATGATGACGTAGTCCATCTCCGCGCTCCAATCGTTCTGTCCGCCCGGCGCGAAGGGCTGCTGAATGGTGAGAACCACGTCGTCATGCAGGGTGTTGTCCAGCACATAGATGCTCTGCCCGTTGTCCCAGTCCGTCCGAGCAACCGAGAATTGGACGGGAAGCCTGAAGCCGAGCGGCCTGAGCTCAGACCAGGAATCCTGCTCCGGCGAAAGTGCTGGTGGCAAGGATGTGGAGGAAGGGTCCGCCGCGGGGTTCTGGGTGGCATCAGGCGAGAGGGAGGTGAACATGCTCAGATTCGTGAGAACCGCCAGGACTCCTATGAACAGCACCAGACAGGCCGCTGCGGCGCTTACGATGAAGGGAAGACGCCTGCGTCGCACGCCCGCGTGTGTATGCGTGCCTGTGCCGAGGGTCGTGGCTGGGGTCGTGCCAGCGACTGCACCAGTGCCATCGTTCCTGCTGCTCTGTGTAAGATCTTTAACAAGCCTGTCGGCGCGAGGTGTCGCATATCTGAGGTTCTGCTGTCTCAGCGTCTCCTGCTCATCGAGCAGACGGGCGCCCTGACGCTCGACATAGGTATCAGCCAGCTTCTTCAAGATTCTGTCATCGTGTTCGGACATCTCTCAAGACCTCCCTGACATCAGTTCACTCAATTTCTTCTTTGCCCTGTGCAGTTTGACGGTTACGTTGTTCTCTGTGATCCCCAGCTGCGCTGCGATTTCTCGATGAGGCAGGTCATAGGCATATTTGAGCACGAAGATGTCACGCAACTGCTCGTCAAGCCTGTCCAAGAGTGCGTATACCTCTTCGGCGGCCAGGGCATCCAGCACGGTGGTTTCGATGTCGAGAGGGTCGGCGGTTTCTTCCAGAGCTTCCTCGGCACTCTCACGGTTGGCTTTTCCGAGAAGGGTGAGGGCGCAGTTGCGCGCTATCGTAACCACGAACGCCGCGGTCCGTGGCGAATCCACGTCCTCGATCTTATCGAGATTGCGAAAAATGCGGATAAAGGCCTCGCTCACGGCATCCTCCGCAAGCATATAGTCATGCAGAATCTCCCAGGATTTGTAGAACAACAAGTCCTTGTATTTGTGGTACAGGTATTCGAACGCGTCACGCTCCGTGCGCGTTGTGCGCTCTGTACGCGTATCGAATGCCAGCAGCAGCACAAACAAGCGAGACAACCTCCACATCTGAGGGTATATGCCGTGTTCAGAAGGATAAGAGAATCCTAAGAAACTATAACCCATTCAGGAGCAGGAACATTACAGAATCATCAGGAGTCATAATGGGGAGGCATAATGAGGGCGTGCACCCCTATCGTTGGCAAGGGTGCCGGAAGATGCCGCTATAATGAATGAAATCCGCGCGAAACACTTGAAGCATGGACAGAGACGGGAGGTGAGCGATGATGAACCGGCCAGCAAAAGAGTCGCCAAGAGCCCGACTCGCCGTAGCCTTCGGTGCCCTCAGCATTGCCCTTGTTGTTGCCCTCGGCGCCTGTGCCGTCCCAATGAATATGGACAGCGTTATGGACGAACCGCATTTTGCGGGAGTCGTCCTTGAGGTCCATGACAGTTCAATCCTTGTGCAGGTCAACGAGGGAGAAGAAGCCCGTGGGAGCAGCGATTTGATGAGCGTGTCCCTCAATGTTGAGCTGAGCGACAGCGTAACTCATTTCACGACCGGTGATGAGGTCATTGTGTACTTCGACGGCACCATCGCGGAGAGTTATCCAGCTCAGGTGAACAGGGTTTACGCGATTGTTCTTGTGAACTCCAATGCTAATGATGACAGATAGCCCAGACGGACGATACCTCACCCGTTTCATTCTGGGAATCCAGCGAGCTCGAGTCGGCAGATGATTCGTTCGCGGCTCTGGAGCAGGGGGCAAACAGCATCAGCTAGTTCTGTGTTACTTCGTGCTGTCCCCTATCAAGGAGCGCTCACTGAGTAAGTGCCCTGCCCAACATCAATAGAGGCCAGAGGCGGATATGACCAGGCATAAGGCAACAAAGATCGCTCCGGTGCTCTCAGGGCTTCTCGTAAAACATGTTCCGGTCTATGATTATCTGGAAACTTGGGCGTTTACTGTGGTACTTGGCGACACCAACTCAGTCGTGGAATGGGCACACGCCCTATTCTGCGATATGCCCCTGCCCATGAGGATTCTGTTCAAACTCAGGCATATTCTTGTGAGACCCTTTGGGCTTGAGACAAACGTGCCCGAGCGTCCCTATACGGGCTTTCCGCTGCTTGACAGAGACGGCGAGGACATCATCCTCTGGTTTGAGGACAA